>JAVQWQ010000033.1:0-18386 GCA_033578915.1 Chitinophagales bacterium
TACAATACACTATCATCAACTGCAGCAATCAAAATCCAACGATATCGGGCATCAATGGGGGGAGCAGCAATTCTATCACCATCTTTGCAGGCCAGAATGTTTGTTTTAATGTAAATAGCGCTGATGCTGACCCAAACGATAACGTCACCATGTCGTGGAATCAATCTATCCCCGGCGCTACATTCACGGTATCCTCCGGCTCACGTCCTACCGGTACTTTTTGCTGGCAAACCACTCAAGCCGATACCGGTTCGCATATCTTTACAGTATCGGTACGCGATGACAATTGTCCTATTACCGGGCAAGGTACCCGTTCTTTTACCATAATTGTTCTTCCTTGTCCGCAACCTCCCGCGAATGCCGGGCCGGATGTAGTCTTATGCCCCGGCCAATCTACCACACTAATCGGATCTACCGCTGCTCCACCGTCAAGTGTTCAAAGCTATGTTTGGAGCGATGGAATAAACACGCAAAACGGCCCAACATGGAATGTTAACCCTCCTCAAACTACGGTTTACACACTTTCTATAACATACACTGATGGTTGTGTAAAAACTGACCAGGTACTGGTTCGCAGAAGCGCCAAACCTACTGTATCTGTTTTTCCGGCTAATGCAACCTTATGTGCCGGTTCATCGGTTCAACTTACAGCCACCACTAATGGAGCGGTAAGATTGCAATGGATTCCTTCTACCGGTTTAAACTGCGACACCTGTCGCGTAGTGGTTGCCTCTCCCACAGGTAGCACTCAGTATAAAATTGTAGCTTATAACTCCGATGGCTGCCCCAGCGATACCGCTCTGGTGAATATCACAACCAGTCCACCGCCACCACCGCAGAGCTGCCTTGTAATTTATGCCACGCCAAATGGTACCGGAAACGGCTCTCAGTCAAGCCCTACAAATCTAAAAGGGGCGATTGCTTTAGCGCAGTGCAACAATGCCATCATCAAATTGTCGAGTGGCACCTATTTCATAGACTCTTCTATAACCAATATAACAAGCTACACAACTATCGAAGGAGGCCACGACCCGGTAACATGGACAAAATCATCTACACCAGGACTTACGAGAATTGTTCGCAGAGCAATTAATCCGGAAGGGCCTGTCAACGAAAGAAGAGTGATATCAATTGCGCTCAATTCTCAAAGTTATTTTCGTTTTCAGGATATTACCATAGAAACAGAGCCTGCTCCGCCTACCCCGGCGGGAGAAAGCGGCTGGACTATATATGGTGTCCATCTTACCAACTGTTCTAATTATTCATTTGTAAGAACACAAATTATTGCAGGTAAAGGAGGCGATGGAATTAACGGAGTTAACGGACAAAATGGAGTGCCGGGAAGCAACGGAACAAATGGTACTAGCGGAAACGGAGACAATAATTCCTTAGGCGGGAATGCCGGAAACGGAGGAAATGGAGGAGGAGCAGGCGGAGGAGTAGGAGGCATTGGGGCAATAAATAATCCTGCAATAACCAACACTCCGGGAGCACCGGGACAAGATGGTGGTAATGCAACATCTTTACGTGCAGGTGGCGCCGGAGGAGCAGGAGGCGCACCTGGAAAAGACGACAATCCGGGAGGCCGTGGCGGAAACGGAGGCGCTTTCTTTGGCGGATCTGTCAATCCCGGCGGGGCAGGAGGTGCATCTCAAAGTGATGGCGCTAACGGAGCAAATGGCGCTAATGGAATAGATGGAAGTGACGGAACGTCTAATCCTCCAAATGTTATAAATGGATTTTTTATCCCTGGAACTCCAGGTACAAATGGGACTGACGGTACTGGCGGACAGGGTGGCGCCGGCGGTGGTGGCGGGGGTGGTGACGATAGAAATACTTTTTTAGGTATTCAAACTGATGCCGCAGGGGCTGGTGGTGGTGGCGGTGGCGGTGGGGGAGGTGGAGAAGGTGGCTCCGGTGGCACCGGGGCAACTTCTGGTGGAGGCAGTTTTGCTGTGATGCTATATAACAACGGACCAAACGGCTCTTTTGTGCAGTGCAACCTTATTAATGGAGGAGGTGGCACTGCCGGCATACCCGGGCTTGGTGGTATTGGTGGTAATGGTGGAACTGGCGGACAAGGTGGCGGTAATGATAATGGTGATGTTGGACGGGGTGGCAGAGGCGGTAATGGCGGAAGAGGTGGCAATGGTGGCAGAGGCGGACCGGGATATCCAGGTTGGGCAGCCAACATATTTTACTCAGGTAACATCTCCTACCTCATATCTTCCGATACATCTTTCAACCTTGCCGGCCAACCAACCATTACTTTTTCTAATACTTCATGTACTTTCCGTACTGCAACTTTTACAACCGGTGCCGCCGGAAACTGGAATTACGGTTCAGGAGCGAATCCACCTACCGGTAACGGGAATAACGTAAACACACAATACACTACTTTTGGTAGAAAAGATATTACCTTTAATGGTCAAACCTATGTGGGATTTGCTAACATTCCCATTGATGCCAACAGTTACGTTCCCGATATTTCAACTTCAGCTACAAGAGTCGGCTCCAGCGATACATTTGTATTGTGTCAAGGACAACTTGCAGATTTCTTTGCTATCATTCCGGGAGCTGATTCTTTTTTCTGGGATTTCGGAGGTGCGTTGTTAGTAAATAATTACCAGGGGCCTCAATATTCAGAACTTTTAAATCGTCAGTTCAACACTCCCGGCGTATTTAAAATTAAACTAAGAGTGAGTACCTCGTGTTGCGGTTATTCTCCTTTCGATTCCATTTACGTGTGGGTGGACAGATACCCGCAGTTGGGATTCAATGGTTTTTTAGGCTACTGTCCGGGAGATAGCGCTGTAATAACTGCCACCGGCGCTACGCGTTATGAATGGTCGCCACCAAATTTTCTAAGCAGCACTAATACTGCTACTGTAGTAGCTAAGCCTCCAACAAACTATAACTATTTCCTTACTGGTTACAGCGCCTCAGGACTATGTGTTTCTGATACAACCGTTGAAGTAGTTGTGAAACCGCCACCCACGCTGTCTTTTGCAACGACTCCCGCTATCTGCGGGCCATCAGGTAGTATCGCTGTAATACCAAATCCTGCGGGGGCCTACACCTACACATGGCAAAATCCGATTATAGATACAGATTCTCTTGTTACAGGGTTGGCAACAGGAGGATACAGTGTAACAGTAACTGATTTAACCACTGGCTGTACTGCCTCAGGAAACGCGGTGGTTGGAGCTGCCGGTGGCCTGGTAGCCTACATTGACAGCCTTACTCCGGTAACTTGTACCGGCGCTTGCAATGGAACTATTCGTGTTGCTGCCGTTGGGGGAAGCGGCAACTACGCTTACCTATGGAGTAATGCACAGAATTCAAGAAGAATTACAGGATTGTGCCCTGGAAATTATTCTGTAACCGTTACAGATTTAAGCAATAATTGCACTGCTACCGCCTCAGGAGATATTTATGAGCCGTCTGATTTAACACCTGCACTGCTAGACACTACCGGAACAACATGCCCTTTTTCCTGTGATGGCAGTGCAACAGTTGATGCCAGTGGAGGTACTGGATTTATTAACATCGTATGGGATTTACCGGGAAATCCCACCGGAAATACACAAAATAATTTATGCGGAGGTAACATAAGAGTATTTTTCAGAGATGCTAACGGTTGCCTGGACTCCCTTCAATTTACTATTCCCTCGCCTCCTTCAACATTAAATGTAGATTCGGTTGTTACACCTGTCAGGTGTTTTGGAGGCAATGACGGGAGCATTGATCTTACGCTTTCAGGCTTAGGAGGTCCATGGACTGTAGCGTGGAGTAACGGAGCAGCCACAGAAGACATTCAAAATCTAACTGCAGGCTGCTATATATACACTATAACTGATAACACTAATTGTTCTGTTGCACGCGACACAATTTGTGTTACTCAACCACCGTTGCTAGCAGCCTCAGACTCAGTTGTCAACATCAGTTGCTTTGGCCAAACGGACGGATGTATTTATATAAATGTTTCAGGAGGTACACCAAACTATAATTTTGTATGGGCCGATGCAGGTGCTGGTTCTTCCATACGCTGCGGGCTTGCGTCAGGAGTGTATAATGTAACTGTGAGTGACCAAAATAATTGCTCTGTTGTTTTGCAGAATATTCAAATTGTTGAACCTTCGCCACTCACCGTTAGTGCTTCATCTACTCCTGTTAGTTGCAGAGGCTTTAGTGACGGAACTATCACTGCAGTAGCGACAGGGGGCACACCTCCATATTCATATCAATGGATTCCTAATGCTCCGAACAGTAACTTTATCAACGGGTTGTTACCCGGATTTTATGACCTTACAGTAACTGATTCCCGAAATTGTACCGCATCTCAAAATGATATTTTTGTGAATGAGTTGCCGGGCATTACGTTGTTCCCTGTTGTTGTGAATGTTTTATGCCCTCCCCTCGAAAACGGAGCTATTTATTTAGCACAAAGTGGGGCAGTGGGGAGCGTTAGTTACAGATGGAGCAATGGGCAAAGCACAGAAAACATATCAGGACTTGCTCCCGGACAGTACAGTGTTACCGTGAGCGACAGCAGAAACTGTACTGCAGATACAGTATTGGAAGTACTCAATGATTCTATCTTCCGAATATTTGCATCCCCGGAAGACACCTTCATCCCGCTAGGAGCTAAGGTAAGAATCGATGTGAAACATTCGACCGGAACTGCTGTAGCCTCATACGACTACAGGCCGCGTTTATTTTTAAATTGTTTCAATTGCTCGACCGCTATTGCAGCGCCCAACACTTCTCTAGAATACGCAATTATCGCTACAGATACCAACGGATGCATCGCATCTGATACTGTGCAAATTAATGTAGTCCCCGAATATCAAGTATATATCCCTAACGCCTTCAGCCCTGGCTCTAATGATGATCGAAATGCTTTCTTTGAAATTTATGGAAATAAAGAAGCGTGGAAACAAATGCAGATCCAGATTTTTAACCGCTGGGGAGAAAAAGTTTATGATACTTACGATAAGTATTTTCGTTGGGATGGCACTTATAAAGGAAAATATCTCCCTCCAGATGTGTATGTATATACGCTAAACATAACATGGATAGACAACGTTTCCCGTAATGATTTTAAAGGGAGCATTACATTGATACGTTGATTAACCTATTGTTCAGGAGTTGAAAAAGCTTCTGAAACCACATTTTTCTGAACAAATCTTTTTTGTAATTTGAACATTTTCACGTAGCGTAATGAAAATAATTATTAATGATTGATAGATAAGCATATGATTTCATTATTAGTATAATTACAAAAAATACATTTGCAACAGAACATCATTTATTCATAAAATTTTCTCGTTTGCAGTATTGATGTGGAACATTATTCCGGAGTCTTAGTATTACTTACATCTGAGTTCCCCTATGGTCTTGGAGAAACTTTTTTGGAAGAGGAAATAGAATATCTTTCAAAACACTTTAGAAAAATAATTATCATATCGGAATATTCAGGAGACAAACCACAAAGGTTCGTGCCTCAAAACTGCGAAGTGATTAAATATAATCCGCAGAATGAGATTAAATTCAAATGGCTGGCAATCTTAATGATTTTTCATTATTACACGTGGATAGAGCTTTACTACATCGTTTTAGTTTATAAGCTCGCCTTGACAAAAGTTACAATCTCTACTTTATTGTTATCGCTGTTTGTTGGTTTAAAATACAAATCATTTTTAAAAAGAATATTGGATAAAAATAAAGAGCAACCACTTGTTTTCTACAGCTATTGGTGCATGAACTCTGCAGTAGCTTTGGCCCTATTAAAAAAAGAGGTGAAAAAAATTTTTTGTGTTTCAAGGGCTCATCGTTGGGATCTATATTTTGAAGTGAGTAAATATTTGCCGTTTAGATTTTTAATTAACAAACATATTAACCTGCTTTTTCCCATCTCTACATCAGGCGAAGATTACATAAAAACCAGGTGGAAAACTGAAGCATCAAAAGTTATACTTTCTCGTTTGGGAGTTAGAAAGCAAACTCCTATAGAGGTATCCGGCAACGATGGTTTGACTTTAATCAGTTGCTCATCGCTTACAGTTGTTAAACGAGTTGTTTTAATCGCTTATGCAATCAAAGAGCTTGATGGTAAAATCCCAATTACCTGGATACACATTGGCGATGGGCCTGAAGCAGGTAACATTGATAAAGTAGTTAAAACATTCAATAATTCTGTCAAAACGATTTTTACCGGTTACGTTCGTAACAAAGAAGTATTCGATATTTATCACCAATATAAGCCTCATGTTTTTGTCAACGTAAGCGAGAGTGAAGGCCTTCCTGTATCTATAATGGAAGCAATGAGTTTAGCGGTGCCTGTCGTAGCTACAAATGTAGGAGGAACAGCAGAAATCGTCAATAATGAAAACGGATGGTTGCTCCGTGCAAATTTTAGTGTTGATGAATTAAGCGCTCTTTTGTACGATATTTATAAAAATAAAAGTTACATCCCTAAAAAGCAGAATGCATATATGACTTGGAAAAATTTCTATGATGCAGATATCAACTATAAAAAATTTGCATCTACCTTAGTCTCATTGCATCAAAATTTTTTAAAAAGTGTAATTTCTGATTAATAACTTAAAAAAGCCTAATAGCAATACTGTAATGTTTATTCATTTTTCAAAACTTATGTTATTCTAATTTTGTTTTGAAACAGGTTGGTAACATTATGAATCCACGCGTTCGCGTCATAGCTATTATTGCCGTGATTGCTGTCCCCTTACTGTTTTTTCTTGTTTTCAGGCCTTTATCTAAAGTACCGCGACCAAAAGCACCAAGACCTCTGTTTGCCAAAGGGGTTGATCAGTACGGAGACAGCGTTTTTCATAAAGTACCGCATTTTAAACTTCAGACTCATCTGGGGGACACCTTGGATTCAGATAGCTTGTTGGGGAATATATATGTACTTGATTTTTTCTTTACCACTTGTCCGGGCGTTTGTCCTCGGATGACGCAGCAAATGGTTCGCGTGCAGAAAAATTTTATTAAAGATAAAAATATCAAGTTACTCTCTGTTTCAGTAGATGAGGAGAAAGATACCGTTGGAGCCCTTAAAACGTATGCAGATGCTCATGGGGCTGTACCGGGCAAGTGGTATTTTTTGCGGGGAAGTAAACAGGAGATCTTTGAGCTGGCGCAAAAAGGATTTTTTGTTACTGCTAAGGAAGACGATGGCCCGGAGGATTTCATACACAGTGAAAAGTTTATTCTGGTAGATTACGATGGGCATATAAGAGGTTATTACAATGGTTTAGATTCTATTAGCGTGAACAAGCTTATGGCTGATATGGTATTACTTCTGCGTGATATTGAGAAAGGATATTCTTTCAGAAAAGACCCAAATAAAAAGGCCAGAATTAAAGATTTGTTTTAATAAACTTGTTTGCAAATAATTCGGATGGGTAGAAAAGAACAATGAATCAATATTAATTTATCAGATAATAAATTTGAAAAAATCACGTTTACTGCTTTTGGCGTTGTACTTGTTTTATATGCTTGTTTTCTTTATTTTGCAAAAGCGATACTTAATAATTGTATCTCATGTATAAAAACTTTTCCTTAATCGTTTATTTTCTCTTGGTATTTTTCGTAAAAAGCAACAATATTTATTCTCAAACCGGTTGGGTAAAAAACGGAGAAAAAATTAATACTGTTACGACTGCATTGCCTTTTCTCCGAATTAATTCAGACGCACGTGCCGGCGGTATGGGAGATGTAGGTATTGCAACAACTCCAGACATTAATGCCGCATTTCTTAATCCTTCGAATATGGCCTTTGTAGAGAAAGATTTTGCTGTTGGTGTATCTTTCACTCCATGGCTGAAAAGGTTAGTAAATGATATTTATCTCACTTCTCTAACAGGTTATGGTAAAATCCGCGACAAAAACGGGCGGGGTGAACAGGCTATAGGTGGTTCTATTCGCTATTTTTCTCTTGGAAACATTGATTTTACTGATGAGCAAGGAGCACCACTTGGTTCTTTTAGGCCGAATGAATTTAGTGTAGATGCGTGGTATGCACGCAAACTGGCAAAAAACTTTTCGTTGGGTGCAGCACTGCGCTTTGCCTATTCTAACCTTGCAGGTGGCCAATCTGCTAACGGTAATGTCATCAGGCCAGCCATTGCCGGTGCCGGAGACATCAACTGGACCTGGCGGCAAAATTTCAAAAAAGATGGCGTGAAGATGAATCACGATGTGGCTGTAGGTATGAATATTTCAAACATTGGCAATAAAGTTAGCTACACCAACAGCGCCATTAGGGACTTCATTCCAACCAATCTTGGTATTGGATTCAGCTACGGCATGAATATTGACGAGAAAAACACCTGGAGCATAGCTTTTGATCTAAATAAATTGCTGGTTCCAACTCCCAGCACAGTAGATAAAGACAGCAATGGTGTATTTGATTTCCGCGAAAAGTCGGTTGTAGCCGGAATGTTTTCCTCTTTTGGCGATGCTCCGGGCGGGTTTGAAGAAGAACTTCGAGAAATCATGATTGGTGTGGGAACTGAATACTTATACAACAAGCAATTTGGTGTTCGTTTCGGCTATTTCTACGAGCCCCGCAGCAAGGGAGGACGGCAGTTTGCCACAGCCGGCGTAACGGTAAAATATTCTATTGTTGGGCTTAATTTCTCCTATCTAATACCTACTTCCATTACTCCTAACCCTTTAGACAATACTTTGCGATTTTCACTGCTTTTTGAATTCAACAGAGGCGGCCTGAAAGGGCAACCAAAGGGTATATCGCTAATAGAAGACGAACCTAAAAAAGAACGAAAAAAAGGGAATAAAGGTGCAGGTGCACCATCAGAACCAACAACAACACCTGAAGACGACTAATCCACGCGTCTTCTGTAAGAGCGAAAGAGGCTGTTCCAGCGAATACTTAAGACACCTCCAATGGCTTCTTTGATAATATTTGCACTCATCTTGCTAACGCCTTCAACTCTCTCGGTAAATATGATAGGTATTTCCTTGATCCTAAACCCGAGTTGCCTGGCAGCATATTTCATCTCTATCTGAAAGGTGTAACCAATAAATTTTATCCGGTCAAGGTCGATAGATTCTAAAACTTTTCTATGAAAGCATACGAAGCCGGCAGTGGTATCTGCAATGCCGATCCACGTTACCACATTTACATATAAAGACGCAACCCGGGAAAGAAGAATTCGACTCATAGGCCAGTTTCTGAAACCGCCTCCTTTTACGTATCGAGAGCCGATAACGAGGTCGTAGCCTTTGTGAGCTTCTTCAAGTAAACGAATCAAGTCGTCGGGGTTGTGGCTGAAATCGCAGTCCATTTCGAAAATATACTCGTAGCCTCTTTCAAGTGCCCATTTAAAACCAACAATATAAGCTGTCCCCAGACCAAGCTTTCCTGCTCGCTCTATGAGAAATAATCGCTCTGGATAAATACTCTGTAAATTCCTTACTATATGCGCTGTTCCATCAGGAGAACTATCATCTACTATAAGCAGGTTAAACTGAGGCGACAGCGACATCACTTTATGAATCATTTTCTCGATGTTGCCACGCTCATTATATGTGGGAATGATAACAATATTTGGGACCAAGCCAACTTTTTTCCAAATGTAAAAGTATTCAAACCGTGAAAAGAAAAACCCACACTATATTGTAAGGGCATTAAAAGAATATTTAACAACCCCATAAATTTTTTTTGAAAAGCCAGAGAGCGAACCTGCTTTAATTTTAACGCGTCTTGGTAAAGTATGAAGCGTATTTTGTTGAAATTATTCTTATCAGTAATCTGTTTTCATACTTATGCGTTATCTGGTTTACTTCCTGCGCCCGGAAGTTTGCTGGAAAAGCATTTAGTGAAAAGTTTTTCCTCTGAAGAATTAAAAGCCTTTTTCAAAAAAATTCGAGTTCCCTCTATTTTCCTGGCAGCCAAAAAAGGGGTAAACGTTTTTGAAATAATTTATACCACTCGATATGCTGATGGAAATATTATCAGAGCCTCGGGTTTAGTTTTTGCACCCGTAGGCGAAAGGCGAAAACTTCCCATGCTGGTGTATAATCAGGGTACAGATATATGTCGGGAAAGAGCTATTACATTTCGCGGAGAACAGGCAATGTGCCTTGCTTATGCTACCGACGATTATCTGGTGCTCATGCCCGACTACGTAGGTATGGGCAAAGGCGACAGGTGCCATTTGTATTTACATGCCGAAACCGAAGCTTCAGCTACCGTGGACATGATTATCGCTGTAACAGACTCCATCGAGACGTTTGGAGTGAAAGGTTATAACAAACTTTTTCTCTCGGGATATTCGCAGGGAGGACATGCATGCATGGCTACACACAGAAAGCTGCAGGAAGAATATGCTGACAGGTTCAAAGTTACAGCCAGCGCTCCCATGTCCGGGCCATACGATGTATTTTATTCCGTGTTTGAAGGAAGAAATAAACGCTACGATTATCCAGGGTATATGGCATATCTTATCAAAAGTTATTATGAGACCAATGGTTATCCTGAAAGAATAGGCGAAGTATTTGTTAAGCCAATAGATAGCCTGCTTCCACCATTGCTCACAGGTGAGTTCCCGATGCACGAGATTAATAAATTGCTACCCGACACCGCTTTCAAGGCGGTCAGAGAAGATTTTTACAGAGATTTTGAAACCAATCCTGATAATCCTTTTCGACAATATCTCATCAAAAACAGCGTATATAACTGGGCGCCAGAAGCTCCGGTTAAACTTTATTATTGCGACAACGATGAACAAGTTACTTATAAAAACTCGATTATAGCTTATGAAACAATGAAGAAAAACGGAGCAAAAAAAGTTGAGTTGTGGCGGGCAGGAAAAAAATTTAAGCATGTGAATTGTGCGCTCTTTGCCATCATTTATGCAAAGATGTTTTTTGACGGCTTTGTGCACGACCGACCCGGCAGCCACGGCCCCGCTTTTAAAAGATTATTGCTTAATATCGGCAAGCTTGCCATACGTCCTTAATTAAAATTTATTTTGATTTCATGCATCTTTATATAGCTGCACGAGTTTTTGAACATATATATTCATATCAAATTGACGGGCAAATTCTACAGCATAACTACTCATTTGATGGTAAAGATTTTCGTTGTTGGCAATTTTAAGAATCGCATCAGCAAATTGTTCAACATCTTCTTTGTAAATCATCCATCCGTTTTTTCCCTGTTCAATCAAATCGCGATTTCCGCCCCCGTCAAGTGTAACCACCGGCAAGCCAGCAGCCATAGCTTCCAGCAAGGTTAATCCCAAAGCCTCGCTCTTGGCTGCATGCACATAAATATTTTTTTCAGATAAAACATCTTTCAAATTTGCTACTATGCCTAAAAAATTTGCTGCATGAAGCACTCCTTTCTTTTCAGCATAAGAAACGACATCAGAAAATGTCGAGCCACTTCCACAAAAGGTTATTGAAGCCCGCGAATATCCGCGATTGTGTAGTTCAACCAAGACATCTATAAGAAATCTCTGATTTTTATTTTCGTTGAAGGTGCCTATGTTAACAAGATCAAGCCCGTGCTGTTTTATTGAATTTAAACAGAACTGATCAAATTCAATTGCATTATGCAACAGATGAATGTTATTGCGTAAAGTTTCAGGAAGATTTCTTTTGAAAAAATTTTGAGTGTGCGATGAAATAGCTATAAAATGATTGTTGCATTTTATGTATTGTCTGGTTAAAAGCATTTTCTCATAAAAATTTGTAATCCTTTTCTTGCTTAAAAAGGTTTTTAAATTCAAAGGCTCAAATTGTTCCATGTTGTTGTGGCAATGCGAAAAATACTTTACTTCAGGAAATAATTTACTTCTGCTTACCATCTCAGCCTCAAACAGATGAGAATGGATTACATGAGGCTTGAATTGTCGTAAAAAAGAGAATAATTCTTCTGTGCAATCAGTAACTCTTCCTGTAATTGAAGGAATAAACTTAGAAGGTATTATTTTGTAAGGAACTTTTTGTAATAATTCAGGATATTCAATCAGGTCGTTTAGTGCAACCAGTATGACCTGCATGCCTGATAGCTTTGTAAGTTTTGAGCAGATGTCAATTGACAAGCGCTCTGCGCCTCCCCGCCTTAAATTAGGTATGATATGAACTACGCGCATCAGTTGTCAAGAAATTCCTGTAATTTTATATCAGCAATGTCGTGTAAACGTTTCGAATATTCTATAGTGCGCCTGCTGAGTTCTGCGTAATCAGATAATACCATATCTATTTGTTTTTTTATCGACAAAACATTATCGTAGTCCTGCACCACAAGATATTTTTGGAGATAGTCGTCATAATCATATATGTCGCTGTTTCCTGTAGTAAGGCATGGCGTGCCTACAGATAAACTTTCTGTTGCCACAAGGCCCCAACTTTCACTGAATGAAAGATACAAACAGATATCCATGTCTCTGAGTTTTTGTACAAAACGTTCGTGTTCCATTAAACCATTTTCATCCTTTATTCTATCGGTTTGCAGATAAGAAAAAACTTTTTTATCCAAAACGTGCACAACGCTGTTCTTTATCATCAAAGCCGCTATCACCTGGGTATGAAGATTTTTATTGAAATTATCAGAACCAAATACGCCAATTTGCGGTTCGGTAGAATCTTTAATTGTTTTCGGAACGGAAAGGGTATGTTTTGTCTTCACCATGTAACTACCTGTTCTAATATTGTATATTTCAGAAAAAGCTTCGGCAAGGCCTTTTTTATTGAAACCAAGTTTGAAAATAGCATTTGATCTACATAAATCAACCGCAATAGCGACTTTTCTCCTTTGATCATAATCGCAATATTCCGAAGCGGGGCCTGCAAACAATAAATATTGTTTTACTGCAGAATTGGCTTTATGAACAACTTTTATGATTTCAACAAAATATTCGGGAAAGCCGTTGTAAACGATTCCTTTGAAGTTGAGGTTAGCCAGAAAAGATGCCAGCTTTTCCAAATCACCATGAGTAAGAAGACTATTAGAGTACTGTTGTGGTAAAATAAGAAGATTATCGGGAAAAAGTCCTAACGCAGCATTTTTTATCCCTAGCCAGTGATGAAATGTGTTTTGTGGACTAACAGCGAGCAATTCGTTTTTTTCTCTTATTTGAAGCGCTTCGCTCTTCAGCTTATTAAGATAGACAGATGAATTTTTTGCAAATACTATTTTATTAATTAATGGTATGTTCATATTTCAACATTTGCATGGAAGCAGAAGGCACGCGCTTGTAGCAGCTGAGTATAAGCTTGCTCGTTTTCGAAATAAGTTGAGCAATTTTTTTTCTTTCCAATACGTTACTGGTAATTCCAAAACGCCTTTTTTCAAGAAAGTTATCTAAATTAAGATTGAAAATCATCAAATGATAGTATAATATGAAATACCACCGGGGATAGCATTTATAAATAAAAAGAAGTTCGGAAACAAGTATTTGCCTTTGTTTAATAATATTAACCGTGGTACTGCCGGAGTCTTTGTGCAAAATATAAGTTTCTGCAAAGTAAAAATGCCTGAATCCTTTTTTGTATAAACGAAGGCACCACTCCACATCTTCGTAATAGAGAAAAAAATCCTCGTCTAATAAAAGATCTTTTTGATTTAATCGCTTCTTGTTAAATAACAAAAAGGCTCCGCTCAGGTGTTCCGCAAAATGATTGGTGTTGTACCAAGATGCATTGTAAATACGATTAGATTTTTCCCCAAACAACTTTATCCAAAAGGCATTTTTTTTTAACAGAGAAAAAATGGTTGTGTGGTGGTTGTGAACACTTGGCAATGTTTGTCCTTCAAATGATATGATTTTGCAACCAAATAAACCGATTGGATAAATTTTCTCAAGCTCACAATATTTTTCAAAAGATTTACTAATAGCATCTTCGCGGAGAAGAATATCAGAATTTATAATTAATACATAATCGAACTTTGCCAAAGAAATCCCCAGGTTGTTCCCGCGTGCAAAACCTGCGTTGTATGAATGACTAAACCATCTAACATGAGGATGTTTATCTGTAATCATTTTTTGAGAATCATCCTGCGAATAATTATCCACTACGATAATTTCATAGTTACATCCTTTTGTATATTCAACTACCGAGTCTATTGCATTCAGTAGCAGTTGTGGTGTCTTGTAGTGAACAAATACGATGCTTATGCCGGGAAGACTCATTAGTCTGTAATCGTTTTTTTAAACCCATTAAAGGAAAAATGCAGTATCCCATTCGTAATATAGTTCAGGCGCTCGTTGCCTGTAGTTTCTCCGATAGGAAAGCGTGGAACCGCCTGCAGGTGCCGCTTGTGATCTGCAGATACATTTCCTTGCCTGCCTGTTACGCTCATTAAAAAACCGGCCTTTTCAGCCATATCAAATTCTCTAAGACTACATTCATTTTTAGTACCGAATGGATAGGCAAAAAAATTGATATTATTCCCCGTTTTTTCTTCCAATTCTCTTTTAGATTCTTCAATTTCACAGGCAGCCTCTTCTAAAGAAAATTTTGCCAGCGGCACATGATTCATGGTATGAGCACCAATCGTACAAAGTTTTTCCTTAGCTAATTGATTTATTTCATTCCAAGTTAGGGCATCACATATCAGGGGCTTCTTTTTAGTCTTAAATACAGCATTGATTTTATTTTTCATTACTTCCAAAGATTGTGAATCGAGAATAAAATATCTGATCAATTGATAGCATTTAACTACATCATCTCTTGAGGTAACTTTATAGGAAAAAAATTGCGATTCATATTCAAATTCTATAAGATTATTTTCGCATAAAATATCCGTGAGCGCATCTGCCCAATCAAGCGCTGTATGATTTGGGAAACAATTACTCACGAATATCGCAAAAGGGCAATTATGCTTTTTAAATACTTCATATCCATATATCAAATTATCACGCCATCCGTCATCTAAGGTAATAGCTGCAAAAGGCCGTTTTGTATTATTTCTTAAAATATCAACCACGTCTTGCAACGATACAATATCAAAACCTTTTTTTCGAATAGAGGTAATTAACCATTCCAAATATTCCGGCGATACAGCCATGCCGGACTCTTTCCAAAACGGATGATGTGCTGACCTGGGCAAAACACGGTGCAGGCAAATTATAAAGCCTTTTCCACCATATAATTGACGCGATATCAATCCGCCTGTCTTCACAAACAAGCCCAAGGTTTTACTTTTTATAAATTCTTTTACAGACATGTCAGAGATCAAGCAAAAAAATTTCAGAATACAACGTATCGAATTGTTCTTCAGAAATATATTCAGAAAAATAAAGCTGGCGTGAGTGCCAAAAATTATTTTTTAAAGGATAACTATTTTTAAAGCGCTCGCAGTAGAAAGTTCTGACGAAAAAGCCGGGAATCTTTTCCTGTAGCGTAAAGAGATGAGCGGCAAAAGCCTTGATATTGGCTAACAAAAAAGGATAATTACTGCAATAATGAACCTCGAGTGGGGTGATAACCGTATCAAGAAAGCTATAGTTAAAAATTTTTCTCATGGCATAATCGGAGTAATTTAAAAACCGTTGGGTGATAAATTTCCTCCGCTGCGCACTATAAGGCTTGAGGATAAGAAGTGCATGCTCCTTTTGACTTTGAAAAAGAAGCGTAAGACAATTAAATTCCAAATGATCGGCTAATATTTTTCTTTCGCTCTGAGTAAGGATTTCATTAGCCGATTCATTCAAAGAAATTAATTTGAATCCGGACGATGCTCCAGGCAGCGGCATCCTCCAGAAAATTGTTCTGAAATCATTTACTCTTTTAAAACCCTGAGATTCGTACATATTGTATAACGAAGGAATAGGAGTAATTGCGGTGAGTACAAAATCTCCTAATGATTTTACAAACTCAATAATCTTATAGGATAGTTTCTGGCCGCGAAGAGATTCGTCAATAATGAGTGTGGTGAGATTACAAAAGGTGAGTGTGCGACCGTTTATTTCCCTATCAGAAAATACTAATCCAAGAAAAGCCTTCACATTGCCTTGTTGTTCAGCAGCTACTCCTACAAAACTTTCTTTTGATTTCCATCTGTTAAAAAAAAGAGGCATGAATTTTATAGGATTATCAGAAATTTTTTTCAAAAGCGGCTCAATCAAAGCATAGTCCTCGGGATAAACTTTGCGAAAAGAAAGTGACATAGATGAATTTAATCAATCAATCTTTTTAATGAAAGACATTTTTTTTCTACCAGATGCCACGAAGCATATGCAAAAGGGAAAGTACATACTATGGAAAGTAGTAACATCAACTCAAAAGGTATCTGAGGCCCTAAAATCGCGACAATTGACTGTTGTATCGGAAAAGCGTAGATATACAATCCATAAGAAAAGTCTCCATTTCGGGCAATCTGATTAAGTTTTCCTTTTTGAAAAGCGAGAAAAAAAACCATATAAGGAATCAGAATATAATTCAGTGCCCTTAGCATATATTCATGCCGAATAACAGCAAATAATATATAAGTGACAATTAATACAATTAACAAAGAAAATTTAAGCGGAATTTTCTCTTTGTAATAATAAAATATCATGCCTGTGAGGAAATAAAAACTCCATTCAAAAAAATAAGTGATGTTCAATCCCAGCAACCAGGAGGCAGAATAATTGTATATAAAATATTTTTCTCCGAGATATAAACGAATCGAGTACATCAATAAAAATAAAACAATCAATATACTCCCTCTCCGAAGCAATCCAACTTTCCAGGCCAATAATACAACAATATAAAGCGTAAATTCGTAGGCAAGCGTCCATAAGGAGCCATTCACGGCCTTATTGGGGTTAGTTTCGAAAACACCCGGCAAAAAGAGAAATAGACGATAGAGCGAAACTGAAGCCAAATGCAGATAGGTTTTCGGGTTGGTTAAATAATCCTTTAAAGGAAGAGAGGAAAATATGCTTCCTAATATAAAGGCGCTAAACATAAGCACCACTATTAGTCCCGGAAATATTCTCAATATTCTTCTCCATAAATACCCTTTCCAGGTTTTGGAATTTATTGCACTTTGTGTAATGAGGTATCCACTTATTACAAAAAAAATGGCAACTCCTAAATGACTGAATTGCAAAGTTCCTGTTGTTATCCGGGAAAGCCAGTCGTTTTCTGACCTTCCGGTCAATGCCAGTGAGTGTGTTATAATAACCAAAGCTGCAGCTACCAGCCTGATGAAATCAAAATTATTCTCTGTCCGCTGGGTCATTTGTAAAATAATTTCTTTAAAATCCGCAAAGGCCTTAACAGCATATTACCAAGGCGATAATCAGGAGTTTCTCTAAAGGCCTTAAGTTCATAAAACAATTCTTCGTATTGATTAGCCAGGGCTGGAGCATGTTTTTTCCAAACGTATTCTTTTAATTCATCCAAATGCTTGTTGGCAACCTGAAAAGTACGAGAACTTTTATTAATCCGAATTTTAAAAAAAGTTTCATCAACATAAAAAAAACTCCAACCCTTTTCATAAAGACGTATCCAAAACTCCCAGTCCTCAAGCCCTTTCTTGCTCATCCATTCGTCCAAACCTCCCACTTCGATGTAAGCCTTTTTTCTTACAATTGAGCAAAAAGCAATAGGATTATATAAGAAGATGTTGCGAGCATTAAAATGCTCCTGTTTTTTTAATTCGTTTATTTCTCCAAACAGTTGATTGTTACCATAAACCACTGCAACACTATCGTTTTTTTCAAGAATTGGTATCGCTTTGCTCAAGGTGTGCGGAAGTACAAGGTCGTCTCCATCCAGCGGCACTATATATTTCCCGTTGCAACGCTGAACTGCTATGTTTCTGGCAATACTCGGCCCTGAATTTTCGATATGGATAAGGTGAACATCTGAAGGAAGTTTGTTCAGTGCGGTAAGGGTTTGATGATCATTCGAGCCATCGTTGATTACAAAAACTTCTACAGGGCGATAGCGCTGGTGCAAAACACTCTCGACTGATTCAATTATCAATTCGCCTTGGTTGTAACAAGGAATAATGAAAGAAACCAACGGATTCTCTGATTGAAGGCTCATATTCTCAAATCTTCTCTGATAAGCATGTTAAATTGTTGAATCATATTATTGAGAGCATAGTGCGGCAGAACATTTCGCTGCAAATGACCGGCAGTTTGTTTGCGAAGTTCGGATGATGAAAGTAGTTTTAAAGCCTTTTCAGCAAAATCAAATTCGTTTCCGGGTTCAAACAAAAATTCATAATCGTCACCAAGCACATCTGTTATAGCCTCTATACGCGTAGCAAGTACAGGCAAACCGAAACTAATGTATTCCAATATACTGTTTGGGCAGCCCTCTGATAAAGAAGAGAGTAAACCTATATGAGACTGCTCAAGAAGATTGCCAATATCATCTACAGCACT
>JAVQWQ010000034.1:0-18221 GCA_033578915.1 Chitinophagales bacterium
GGTGAAACCACTTTAACCTGTTCAGGATATTGATCGCAGAGATCTGTCGTTTTCATAATATTATAAATTAAATAAGTCTATTAAAGTTTTTCTATCGGTAAGGTGATAGGTTTGTATGCCAAGCGCTGCCGCTGCAGCAATATTTTCAGCCTTATCATCTATAAAAAGGGTTTCTTGAGGTATGAGCAACTGTTCTTGCAAAACCAACTCGTATATTTCGGCTTCAGGTTTTCTATAACCTGTAAGGTGAGAGTAATATGCTTTATGAAAAAAATCTTCAAACCGTTGCACGCCAAACCTTTTACTCACTTCATTATCTATACAATCCAGATGTATCTGATTAATGTTGCTCAGGGCGTAAATGCGATAGTGCTTTTTCAACTTTTGTAAAAGTGAAAATTTTTCTTCAGGGTAGTTGACTAAAATGCTGTTCCACGCCTGATCTATTTGCTCATCAGTAACATCAGCGCGAAGAAATCGCCTTAATTCATTTCGGAATTGGGCCGGGTCAATGAGACCTTTTTCAAGGTAGTCAAAAATGCTATGTTGACGGGCATACGAAATAATGGTGGAAAAATCAATGATGGCTAATTTTTGAAACGCCGAAATAGTGGCCTGATAATCTATATCTATCAGTACATCGCCTACATCAAAAATAATGTTGCAGATACTTTCGAAAGGCGGCTTTAACATGACGGTACGAGAAGAAAATGCTTACTTAATTCCCAAAGTAAAATTCCGGCGCTTACAGCTACATTCAGAGAATGTTTTGTGCCATGTTGAGGTATCTCTACACACACATCGCTCATGGATACTACTTGCTGCGCCACGCCTTCTACTTCATTGCCTATTATAAAAGCAAGAGGAGCTTTGGAAATTAGTTTATCAACATCTTGTAAACTAAGAGCACCCTCTGCTTGCTCAAGCGCTACAACGGTGTAATGATTTTCTTTTAAACAATTTACAGCTTCTTCGGTATGTTGAAAATAACGCCAGGATACTGTTTCTGTCGCGCCAAGTGCCGTTTTCTGAATGTCGCGGTGTGGGGGCGTGCCAGTGATGCCACATAAATACATGGCTTGAACAGGAAAAGCATCGCAACTCCTGAAAATGCTTCCCACATTCAAATGACTTCTGATATTATCCAATACCAGAACCAAAGGCATTTTTTTTATGAAAGGAAACTGTTCTTTAGTAATTCGATTCAATTCAGCGTTGCTTAGTTTGCGCATAATCACAAATTAAACATCTCTTTCATGCCTGCCCAGAGAGCCTTTTTCATAGTGGTATCCTGAACTAACTTTTTCAGCGATACGGTGCGTAATAATTTTATTTTCTCAAGCTGCATCACTCTATGCAATGGCACAGAAATATTTTTATTAAGGCAATTTCTGTTGTCCGAAAAAATCAGCATGAAATAAGGATGATGTTTATTGAGTAAAGAAAAAAGCTGCACATTTTTTAAGTCATCAGTTGAAATTATTGCGTAGTCGCCTTCCTGAATGTTCGCAGAAGCTACGATTTTTTTAATCTGCGAGTATTCATTTGAGTCAAAAGTGTTCGCATCGTCTGCAATTACAAGCAGTGGAAAATGTTTTTCCAGGGATGATTTTTCCAATTGAATTCCACAATAAACCGGAGTATCATCAAATAGGTAATGGAGGGTTTTATCGCTTAGAGCAATCATCAATCGAATTTAAAAATACATAAGCACTTAAAAAATTATTTAATAAAGACCGTCTTGATGTTCACAAATTCTTTCAAACCCGCCTCGCTTAGTTCACGGCCATAACCGCTCCTCTTTATACCTCCAAAAGGCAGTCTGGTATCACTTTTCACAATATCGTTAATAAAGACATTACCGCATTCAAGTTCTCCGATCAACTTTTCTGCAGCCTTAACATCATTAGTCCAGACAGAGGCTGCAAGGCCATATTTAGACTGATTGGCAAGCTGCACGGCATGAGCTGTGTCTTCTGCAACCACAACTGAAAACACCGGTCCGAAAATCTCCTCTTCAAAAGCAATGATGCCGGGCTTCACGCGGGTCAACACCATTGGTGCAAAATAATATCCTTCCTTCGGCAAGCTAACCGGAGAGACGTGCGCAACCGCTCCTTGACGAATACTTTCTGCCACTTGAGATCGTACCCTTTCAAGCAAATCCATTCTTGCCAGCGGCCCGATCTGTGTCTCAGGATCAGAAGGATCGCCTACTTTTAGCTGAAAAACTTTTTCAATCAATTTATGTGTAAATACATCTGCAACTTCTTTAACCACAATAAAACGCTTAGCGCCATTGCAGGCCTGTCCAGCATTTATTGAGCGAGATTTGATAGCTCCTGCTACCGCGTAGTCGAGGTCTGCATCTTTTAGCACTATAAATGCATCGTTGCCTCCCAGCTCGAGCACTGTTTTTTTAATGTATTTGCCGGCCTGTTGTGCTAAAAAGCTACCCGTTGCATCGCTGCCTGTAAAACTTAATCCTGCAATAGCAGGATGAGCGATTAACTCTAAAACCGTTTCATTTTTAAGAAAATAATTTTTTAATGTTCCCTCTGGCAATTCGGCTTCTGAGAATAGTTTTTCAATTTCAAGAGCGCATTGAGGAACGTTGGGAGCATGTTTTAAAATAATCACATTTCCGGCATAGAGTGCAGGCACTGCAAAGCGGAACACCTGCCAAAAAGGAAAATTCCATGGCATGACACATAATATGATGCCTAATGGTTCATAAATATAATAGCTTTTACTGGCAGGGGTGGCTACCTGCTTAGGCTCAAGATAGGCAGAAGCGTAGCGCCCGTAATAGTCAAACAGCGTGAGAGTTTTTTCAACCTCATAAAGCGACTCACGAATGGGTTTACCCATTTCGGTGGTAATAATTTCTGCTAATTGTCTTTGCCTGGATTTTAATAAACCGGCTAATCGCTGCAGATAACCATCTCTTTCTTCTACCTCAAGACGTTTCCATTTTTTAAACGCCTGAAGAGAAACATCTAAGTCCGGGAAATCGTGAAAGTCAAACGCACGTAATAACACGCCATTAGACGGGTTTCGGCTTTCATATCTCATGAAAAATTAAAGTTTTTTATTGTGGATAAAACACATGAGTGCATGCATAATTTACCCCTCCTACTGAATATTCGATATTAATATTGATTCTGCCATTTTGAGGAGTATAGGTACCAATGCCATATAATCTTACATTGCCAAAATTTTGAGTAGGAATCTCTACGGTGTTGCCGCGATTGGATTTATCTGTACGAATAAAAATTACAACATCATTGATAAGATTTAAAAAGTTGTTCATTCTTAGCCTTGCTCTGTTATTTGGAAAAGAATCCAGATAGGTTTGGTAAGTACCGCCTCCAAGAAAACCTTGTCCTGCATTGCATTGTTGCTCAATGACCAAATAATTTCCAACGTATTTTTTATTGGCAAACTGATCGCAATTGTCGCCCTCCAGCCCATCGGCACAATAACATTCTCCTTCAAAACACTGACGAGCGCTTCCGCAAAAAACATTTTCGCAGCTTTTCTTTTTGCAACTGTAAATTGTGTAGAGTTGCAAAAGGATAGCAAGTAAGAAGATGTATTTTTTCATAAAATGCATATCAAACTTAGCCTAAAGAAAGGAATACGTTTTTCTAAAAAAACAAAAACCTTGACTAAGGAAAACATTGTTTATTCAATTGAAACGAAGAATGATTGCCATGCCTGTCGAAACACACCAACCAATATGGAGCGCATGGGAGATTTGGCAATATAATTTTATTTTCTCCCGGTAGCAACTTACTTTCAAAAACGACATTACCCATCAAATTAAAAATTTTGAAGTGTGAATCGTCATGTGTATTGCTTATGATGAAATGATCAACAAAAGGATTGGGAAAAAGCTTTATTGCGTTTTTTAATAATTGTATTTTTTCAACAGATGAAACTTTATTAATAAACTGGATCGAAGAAGCAGTACAGCCAAGAGCATTAGCCACCGTGAGTTTAACTGGAATTACTCCGTTATTGAAGATGATTAAGGATACATTTTGCCCGGTTAATCTTGTTCCGGAAACATCCCATTCAAAATTTGTTGAGTTGCCTTTATCGGCAAACAAAAACAAAGTATCTCCGGAAATGCGATAACTGAAAAGAGCCACCGGGCATGTATCCACAGTAACCGTTCTGCTAAACTTAGCACTGCAGCCATCATTATACACAGTTTGCACTATAGTATAGACTCCGGGCGATGCATAGGTATATTGATTTATCAGGCCATTGATTAATTGGCCGTTACCCATATCCCATGTTATTTGTTGATATCCTGAAGCCGTGTTTTGTAAAGAAACTTTGAGCTTATTATCTGCCTGCACTGTAAACCCTGCCGTCGGAGGATTCAAAACTTTAATTGTGTGAGAAACAGGCTCGCTAGTTGCATCAAGATAATTTTTCTCAACCAAAGTAATCTGGATCAAACCGGTGTCCAGGCACTCCACCACAATTCTGTTTGAATTTATGCTAATGATTTTAGCTTTTGAAGATGCTGACCAACAATACAGGCTTGAAGGGAAGTAATTAGCTTCCAGCATTATTTGTTCACCTTTACATGCCGAATTTCTGCCATTTATTTTTTGTGCCTTCGGCCTCAATACCTCCCTAAATAAGAAGGATGCAGTATGATGAGTGATGGTATCAACAAGTTCTGGCTTTGTTAACCATGGTTCATGACCCTCTCCTACTAATGGAAAGAGGCGATTAGGAATACCCAGATTAGTTAATCTTTTATGGATGTTTAGACTGCCATGAACGTTAGGAAAAACAGGATACGAAAAGGGATTTCCGTAGATATACGGCACTGCCAAATCATCCGTTCCATGAAAGGAAATGACAGGGCAATCTTCATCTGTTTGCTTTTCGATGAGCAGAGTATCTAAAAGGGCGCCCCAATGATTGACCAGAGCGGCAATCCGCGGTATGCGATTTCCATAATCATTGTTTCCGCTGCAATCGAAACAACCCAGGTCGGTATTCTCAAGTGGTGTGCCATAGGTTTCGGCAGGGCGCTGACTTTCTTCAAAGTAAGTAGAATGTAAGCCTGCAAAACATCCGGCGCTGCTTCCTGTGAGTATAATACTTGACGTATCTATCCTATATTGCGAAACACGTTGACAAAAGAATCGCACAGCAGCTCTTAGGTCTTGTGCAGCGCGATACACTGCACGAACAGCGCTTTCAGTACTGGCTACATTGAAACCTATTCGATAATCAATGGCCGCAACAGCATATCCTCTTCTTGCCATTTCTTCACAATAGCGCGGAATTGGAGGCTGATTTTTGTTGCCAATCAGGAAGGCTCCGCCAAAGGCATAAATTATCAAAGGCCTGCGGGCTAATGTATCTCCGGAAGGCTCATAAAAATCAAGGTATAAATCCTGAGGCTGAGTATTTACTCCGTAAGGGTCTGCACGTGCAAAAAGTATTTGTGGTGTTTTATTTACATTGTTGAATAATTTAGAAATATATCTCTGACTGCTGCACGAAGATGTTTGAGAGTTTAAATACGCATAGTTGATAACAATCAGCAGAAAAAATAAAAAACTCTTCATAAAAA
Source organism: Chitinophagales bacterium (assembly GCA_033578915.1). GTDB lineage: Bacteria > Bacteroidota > Bacteroidia > Chitinophagales > LD1 > UBA7692. The sequence continues at coordinate 5,609 of JAVQWQ010000034.1, forward strand.
AATTCCGCTCTTTTTAGGAGCGGAATTTAAAGATTTTATAATATAACAATCAGTTTAATTTATACATACCTTGCCAATAGATTGTACACTACCTTTAGCAACCAGACGGTAAGTGTAAAAACCGGGTGTTAATTCATCTTTTGATAGAGTGAACGAATTGGTATTAATGTTAGGGATTGACCTAACCAACTTACCAGAGACATCAAAAAGTTCAAAATTGAATCCTTCAGTCATTCCGGAAACTGAAAAGCTCGTAACATCCTGGAAGGGATTGGGAGATACAGTTACATTAATATAATTGTAGTTATCCTGGATGCCTGAAGGGGCAACGATAGTATTGACCACTGTATTGGTTATAATGGGAGGATTGTAATCAAAGTAAATGTATGCTTTGTTTTTTATTTGCGTACCAATAGGCAGCCCTGGTTTTCTTTTTATTCTAAAAGTTATGAAACCCTTGCTGGCAGACTCATTAGTGGCGCTGTCCACAAGATAAATAGGGTTGAATTCCACTCTTAATACACCACCATTTCCGGTTACGGTAAACCATGAAAATAAGTGACTCCATGCAACTGGAGCTACAGAAGATGGTTCAACCTCAAAGGGTAATGTATCAATAATAACTACAAAGTGCGTTGTATCATTTCCCGTATTCTGGAAATGAATAGTATAAATCAGGATAGTATCGTTAACAGTAATGTTGCCCGAAGGCACGACTTCTTTTATGTTGGGGTCATAAGAACCTGTTACAGGCTGAAGGCTGCTGAAATTATTATTTACAGGGTTACAATCGTTTGATGTCGGATCTATATGAAACTCAGATAGGACCAATGCATTAGGAGAAGTGCCAACGGGCACGTTAAACTTAGCGTGCAGCGGAGGATTAGACATAAAATGATTGGTTCCTATGTTATTTATAGTCCAAGTGAGTGTTTTAGCAGCAGCATTGTGCGTTGGAGCGGGTCCGTTGCTACTTAAATAAACTAAAATTGGATCGTATTTCATGGTAATGGACGCTGAGCCGCTAAACACACTACCAGTATTATTTCCATAATAGATATAATAATCTTTATTGAATCCCGGGTTGGCTTCTGTCCAGTTGGCATGAACAGTCAAATCATATGTAGATATATTACTGATAGTAAAATTGTGATTAGGAGATGAGCCCCCGTTTGAAGTAAAGCTAGCAGTTGTAGGACCACATGGCTGCAATTGCTCAGAACAACCGGAATAGTTATAAGTTGAAATGGTATAATTTCCACCGGATACTTGTATTTCGTAGTATCCGTTAGTATCTGTCCACCCATAAAATGTTTGGCTTCCATTGCTGGCACTTACCCCATAGCCAACCAGCGGAACTTCGCCTGCATCTTTCTGGCAATTGTTATTCGCATCGTTAAAAAGAAACCCCGAAATAATATTCACACAAAAAGGAGTAATAGTTGCCGTACCAACAGCAGTACATCCATTATCGTCAGTGACCGTAACAAAATAAATTCCCTGCGGTACATTGGTTATAGAAGAAGTGTTGGCTCCGTTACTCCAGCTATATCTGAATGGTGCTTTCCCGTTTACAGGTATTGCTTTTAAGCTACCGGTATTCGAACAGTTTTGTGCGCCACCGGAAATATTGACGTAAAAGTTGGGGCTATACTGGCTATAGCCTACCGCAAGGCTTTTTGAAAAGGTACAACCTTGTGCGTCAGTTATTGTAATTGAATAATTGCCCGCAGATAGCCCACTAATAGAAGTAGTATTTTGGCCATTACTCCAGGAATAAGTGTAGGGAGGAGTTCCACCCGTTACCGATGAAATGCTAATAATTCCATTGTTATTGTTGCAAATAGAATTAATGACGTTAAAGGAGGCGTTTATGATATTAGATTTTACTGTGTAAACTTTAAATATTTTACAACCTGCAGCATCTGTAACTTCCAACTCATAGTCGCCCGCAGTAAGATTTTGTATAGAACTTCCATTTGCAAGGAATGTTCCCATCTTTCTCCATAAAAAGGAATACGGAGGAGTGCCTCCGGTGGCAGTTACCGAAATGCTGCCGGTAGGTGTCTGGCATGTGATGTCCACAACATTGGCAGTAACATTCAAAGAAGACTTTGAGCTTAGGGTAATAATTTGAACAGAGGTGCATAAAACTTCATCAGTGACAGTAACCGTATATGTTCCCGCTGATAATCCTGTAATAGTTGATGAAGTGGCTCCGTTGGACCATTTATAATCATAAGGAGATGCACCACCTGAAACATTCAGGCTGATTGAGCCATTGGATTGGTTACAATCAGGATTAGATAACGAATAGGCTATTGAAATAGGAGCAGGCTGACCAACAACAAATGAACGCGCAACAGAGCAATTATTGGCGTCTCTTATCACAACCGAATAACGACCGGCAAACAGATTTTGCAAATTTGACTGGTTTGCTCCGGGAATCACACCTATTGTATCAAACCATTGAAATACGTATGGAGGCACACCCCCGGCTACAGATACGGTGCATTGCCCGTCATTTTTTCCATAGCATGTGGCATCAAACGATAAATGATAAACAGTTATTTCATCAGGCTGATTTATTGTAGCAGAACCGGAAAGTTGAACTTGAGCTATAGTGTCAATAACTGTTACAGAATATGTTCCTGCTGGTAGATTGGTAACTTTATTGCCAGATATTATTCCAACATTTGCATTGCTGCTCCATAAAAAGATAGGTGCGGGCAGTGGTGGATTAATGGTAGCTGTGACAGAGCCGTCATTTCCTCCATAGCAGGAAACATGTTTCGGGGTAACCGTTACAACTTGTGAGAAAATTGAAAACGAAAAAGAAAAAATCAGGATAAAGGGTATAAATAATTTTTTTATCATAAACGAAAGAGTTTTTTTACAAATATAAGAAGCAGTAAATCAGCAAAACGTTGCTTTTGTTTAAAAAACTTGAGTAGTTAGAGAGGAATTTCTATAACAAGAATCTTACATTTAGATAACGTTCTGAAAATGATTTTGTCAGTGTTCGTTATTTCAGCTGCATCGCGTTCATTTAATACCATATCTCCAATCTTGATGCTTCCTGAAATTACCATTATAAAGATTCCGCTGTTACTTTCGTGAAGGCGGTACTCAAAATCATTTTCGGGTTCAAATATTCCGTTGTAAATCCAGGATTGCTGATTTATTTTTAATGATGAAGGATGTTCATAATCTTCAGGACTAACTACAAGAACTAGTTCATTAATTGATTTATCCAGATCAAATTTTTTTTGGCTATATCTGGGAGGAATATCTTTCTTTTTAGGCAATATCCATATTTGAAGCAAATTAAGGATTTCGTGTTGTGAAGCATTAAATTCTGAATGGAAAATTCCAGTACCTGCACTCATTATCTGAACCTCACCAGCAGTAATCACTCCTTCTGAACCAGTACTATCCTTATGCCTCAGGCTTCCCTGCAGAGGAATAGTTATAATCTCCATATTTTCGTGAGGATGTGTTGCAAAACCCGTAGAAGGCAGAACAATATCGTCATTTAAAACTTTTAGTGCACCAAAACCCATCCTGTCGGGATTATAGTAGTAGGCAAAAGAAAAACTGTAACGGGCTTTTAACCATCCAAAGTCAGCTTTACCTCTTGATTCAGAAGGTATATAATTTACTTGCATATTAATTTTTTTATGATAACAATTGAAATTTAAACCGGTTTAGATAACAAGTTCCGCTTAAAGTGATTTATCTTTTATTCTCTTTAAATGATTTATCTTTTATTCTCTTTAAAGATTTCTTCAAAATATTATGAAGATTTAATTTGACTTTGTTATATGATAATTTAATTGGAATTCAATAAAAATAATTTTAAAAATGGTTTTTGTAATTTTTGAATTGTCTATTTCTTTTGCAGTAAACAATTTTTAGAACCAAAAACACAAACTTATGCCACGCAAAAAGAAACAGGACGAAGAAGAATTGGAATTCAACAATGACGAAGAACAAGATGATGAGGATGAGTTGGATGATGAGGATGAATTTGAAGAATTTTTCGATGATGAAGATGATGAAGAAATCGAGCCCAGCGAAGAAGATTTGAGAGCTATGGAAGGCATGGAAGAATTCGACGACATTATTGAGCAACGGACAAGTGGTAAAGGTCGGTCGAAATCTTCCAACGATGACGATGATTTTGGCTTCAACGATCTCGGCAATGAGGGATTTGACGACCTCGATGACGACTACGAAGATGATTACTAATACATGGATAGGCCCATTAGGGTTATAATTGCAAAAATCGGACTAGACGGACACGACAGAGGCGCAAAAATCATTGCCAATGCGCTGAAAGATGCCGGAATGGAAGTTATTTACACCGGATTACGCCAAACGCCCGAATCGGTTGTCAATACTGCTTTACAGGAAGACGCAGATGCTATCGGTATAAGCATTTTATCCGGTGCACATATGACTGTTTTTCCTAAAGTTTTAAATCTTCTAAAAGAAAGAAATATTGATCACATATTGGTTACGGGTGGTGGTGTGATTCCTGAAGATGATGCCGAAGCACTTTATAAGTTGGGTTGCGGAAAATTGTTTCCTCCTGGCACATCAACCAATGAAATTGCAACTTACATAAAGGAAGAAGTCAGTAAAAGACGCCGTAAATATCTGTCATCATAATTTATGCCTCAAGAAATAAGTTGGGAAATAGTGTTGTCTAAAGCTTTGCAGATAAAAAAATATGTGGAATTGTTAGAGCAGAGAGTGTGCTTGTTGGAAAACGAACTTTTAGAAACTCAAAAAAAACTAAACGAACAGACTTTAAAAACAAATGAGTTAGCCGAACAAATAAAATTGTTTAGATTAGCGCAGTGTTTTAAAGAAACTAGTGAAGAGGAAAAAAGTGAGCTGAAGCAGAAAGTAAATGAAATGATACGTTCGATTGATTTGTGTATTGCGCAACTATCCAGGCATCATGGAAACTAAAGAATCACTGCAGCCTTCTCAGGTTATGATTGCCGGAAGACTTTATCCGGTAAAAATCCGTGATGCCGAAAAGGAAAAGATGCAACAAGCCGTTGCGTTAATAAGTGAAAAACTTAGTGAATATCAACGTATCTACTCCGGTAAAGACGCCCAGGATTATCTTGCTATGTGTGCGCTCACATTAGCGTTTGAGCAAGTGTCTATAAAGAATGAAATTTCTTTGAAAGGCGCTGCCGAGCAGAAGCATCTTGCAGAAATCAATTCCATTCTGGACGAAACGCTCGGCATATTATTGCATCATTAATTTCTGCCAAAAGCTCCGCTTATCCCTCATAGTTTCTTTAAGCCATTAGTACTGATAACCGATTAGGATATCAGCAATTTTTTTTGATATTAAAATTGTTAATTATGTTATATGCTCTGATAGGTATTGTAGCAGTTGCCGTTGGTGGCATCTTAGGCTTTTTCATAGGAAAAAAAGGCAATCAAAATAAGGTTGCTCAAATAGAGGCCAGCGCCCGCGAAGCAGCCGAAAAAAAGTTAGCAGAAGCCAAAACTCAAGCGGAAAAAATTTTAGCCGATGCTCAACGCAACGCTGAGAACATCAAAAAAGATAAAATACTCGAAGCCAAAGAACACTTCATTCAGTTGAAAACAAAGCATGAAAACGAAGTGCTGGAAAGAAACAAAAAACTAAACGAACGCGAAACCCAGCTCAAACAACAACAACAGGAATTATCTAAGGCGCAAGCCGAATTCTCCAGAAAAGAAAAGGAACTCGAACAGATGCGCGAAAGCGTTCAAAAACAGTTGCAAATAATTAATACTAAAAGAGAGCAGGTAGAAAAAAGCCACGAAATTTTTGTCCAAAAGCTGGAGCAGGTAAGCAACCTATCTAAAGAAGACGCTAAACGTGAGTTAATAGAAAGTATGAAGAAAGCGGCTGAAACAGAAGCACTTTCATATGTAAAAAACATGATGGATGAGGCCAAAGCCAAAGCCAATAAAGAAGCCAGGAAGATTCTTATCCAGACAATGCAACGCACAGCCTCTGAAATCACAATAGAAAATACAGTAAGTGTTTTCAATCTAGAAAGCGATGAGCAAAAAGGACAAATAATCGGCAGGGAAGGCCGTAACATTCGCGCGCTTGAGGCCGCAACGGGCTGCGAATTTGTAGTGGACGACACCCCCGAAGCCATTATTATTTCAGGATTTGACCCTATAAGAAGAGAAATTGCCCGCTTAAGCCTGCAACGCCTGGTAGCCGATGGCCGAATACACCCCGCCCGCATAGAAGAGGTGGTAGCAAAAACAACAAGACAGCTAAATGACCACATTCTTGAAATAGGTGAAAGAACCATCATAGACCTAGGCATACAGGGCATGCATCAAGAGTTGATAAGGTATATCGGGCGTATGCGCTTTCGTTCATCTTACGGGCAAAATCTGTTGCAGCACAGCCGCGAGGTAGCAAACCTATGCGCGACATTGGCAGCAGAACTAGGCCTCAACCCTAAATTGGCCAAACGTGCAGGCCTGCTGCACGACATAGGTAAAGTGCCTGATGAAGAAAGTGAATTGAGCCACGCATTGCTTGGCGCCAAGCTATGTGAAAAATATGGAGAACATCCCTCAGTGGTCAATGCCGTGGGAGCACACCATGACGAGATAGAAATGAAATATGTGATATCTCCTATTGTGCAAATCTGTGATGCCATCAGCGGTGCAAGGCCGGGAGCTCGCAGAGAAATAATGGAAGGTTATTTGCAGCGTATAAAAGATCTCGAAAATCTTGCTCTTAGCTTCGACGGTGTGGAGAAAGCCTATGCTATTCAGGCAGGAAGAGAACTGCGCGTGATTGTCGAAGCAGACAAAGTTGATGATAAGAAAAGCGAAGAACTATCTTTCATCATCTCACAAAAAATAGAAAAAGAACTCACTTACCCCGGACAGGTAAAAGTTACGGTGATAAGAGAGAAAAGAAGCGTTAGCGTTGCACGATAAAGTTATACAGCTATTTGAAACAAATATTTAACTGCCCATGCCGGACATTACAGACTTGGTAGGCAACACACCGTTGGTAGAACTTAAAAGACTCAACACAAATAAGGCGGTAAAGGTTTATGCCAAACTTGAAGGGCATAATCCGGGAGGAAGTGTGAAAGATCGCGCTGCACTGAGCATGATAAAAGGCGCACTTGAAAGAGGAGAATTAAAGCCAGGAATGAAGCTTATAGAGCCAACCAGCGGAAACACCGGTATTGCACTAGCCATGATGGCACGCCTGCTCGATGTGGAAATAGAATTAGTGATGCCTGAAAATTCAACGGAAGAGAGGATACGCACAATGCAGGCCTTTGGCGCTACGGTAATTCTTACTTCCGCAAAAGGCTCGATGGAAGAAGCCATTGATTATGCCCATAACAAGGTAAAGCAAGGTGGATATTTGATGCTTAACCAATTTGCCAACCCCGATAATTGGAAAGCTCACTACCGAACTACCGGCCCGGAAATATGGAGAGACACCCAGGGCACAATCACCCACTTTGTCTCTTCTATGGGAACAACCGGTACTATCATGGGTGTTTCGCGATTTATGAAAGAGAAAAATCCCGAAATACAAATCATCGGGGCACAGCCCACCGATGGGTCGCGCATACCGGGCATACGCCGCTGGCCTAAGGAATATCTTCCGAAAATTTTTGAACCACACAGAGTGGATAGAATAGTAGATGTATCTGAAGCAGAAGCGGTTCAAATGACCAGGCGACTAGCAAGAGAAGAAGCCATCTTTGCCGGGATGAGTAGCGGAGGTGCCGTACATATTGCGTTGAATATAGCCCAAGAACTGGATAAGGGAGTAGTTGTTGTGATTGTGTGCGATCGCGGCGATAGGTATCTATCTTCAAATTTGTTTGAAAGATCTTAAGAAACCGCAATTTCTTCCAATGCTTGTGCAAGCAATTTATTAACTGTTTTGGGGTCTGCTTTGCCTTTACTTCGTTTCATTACTTCTCCCACAAACAAACCTAAAAGGCCTTTCTTGCCTTGTTTATATTCTTTGACTTTAGCTGGCATCTCCGAGAGCACTTCTTTAATCAGTTTGCCAATAAAATCTTCATCCGATGTTTGAATCAGATTTAAAGCCTCTGCTATTTGAAGTGCGGTTTTTGAGCCGTCTTTGATCATTGCAGGGAAAATATGCGTAGCGCAGACAGAAAAATTTGTTTTGCCTTCATCAATCAAATGAATGATTTCTGCTAATTGCTTTGGTGAGAAACTGAGTTGCTCTAAAGTAATTCCCTGTTCATTCAGATAATTCCTCACCGGACCAAGAAGCCAATTGGAAACAGCCTTATAATTTCGGGTGTATTGGATAGCCTCTTCAAAAAAACGCACAAAGGCCTTGTCATCAGTAATCTGCCTTGCATCGTATTCAGGTAATCCATAATTAGTAATATATTCTTGTTTTAACTGAGCCGGTAACTTAGGAATGCCGCGTTTAACCTTTTCAATAAATGCATCTGAAAGAAGCAGTGGGGGCAGGTCAGGCTCGGGGAAGTAGCGATAGTCGTGTGCGTGCTCTTTTGTTCTTTGTGGTGTAGTTATTCCTTTAAGTGCATCAAAACCACGGGTTTCTTGCGTTAATACGCCTCCTGATTCAAGGATATCTACCTGGCGCATGAATTCATATTCAATAGCTCGCTTAACATTCCGCATGCTGTTCATGTTTTTAACCTCAGTACGAGGATTTAGGACGGTGCTTCCTTTTTTCCTAACCGATATGTTGGCATCGCACCTAAGACTACCTTCCTCCATGTTTCCATCACATATATCTAAGTGTCTTACCAATTTACGAATTTCATTGAGATAGGCCATTGCCTCGTCACCGCTGCGCAGGTCGGGATACGAAACTATCTCAAGTAATGGAACTCCGGCCCGGTTTAAGTCCACCAAAGTATAAAACGGATCTATGTCATGAAGGCTTTTTCCGGCATCTTCTTCCATGTGTATGCGAATAAGCCGCACTTTTTTTATTTCCTGTTCTAACTCGAATTCAATCACTCCATCTGTACAAATTGGTGTGGAATCTTGTGTTATCTGATAGCCTTTAGGGAGGTCTGCATAGAAATAATTTTTTCTGGCAAACTGGTTATAGCGATGAATGGTGCAATTTGTAGCAAGTCCCAATTTAACAGCATATTCTACCGCACGGGAATTCAATACAGGAAGTGTTCCCGGTAAACCCAACGAAACCGGACTAACCTGAGTATTTGGCAACCCACCATATTCTGCCGAATCTGCGCAATACATCTTGCTACGGGTAGAAAGCTGTGCATGCACTTCTAACCCTACAATAACCTCGTATGCAGCGTACTTATCTTCACTCATTTCCAATAGTACGTTTTAATATAATAAAGCAAACATAAACAAGTTCAAACGCTATGCCATGGATAATGCTAATGATTTATGATAAGTTTTTTAATTCCTTGCTAAGGCTTCTTACTCTAAATGTTTATCAGAAAAAATATTTTCCTTCATAAAGAATTCCACTTTAAGGTAACGGTTACATTACTCTAATTCAAATTCCACCTAATGCCCACATAACCTCTGATACCCTGCAGAGGAGCATAATTGTACTGAGTATGGAAGGTATAACCATAGGGGTTGTCAATTTCTATGTACTTATCAAAGGGGTCAAACGGGCGCAATATCGGATGTTTAGGCAAAAAGTTTAAAAGATTTTTGAGGCCGGCATAAACCTGAATTCCATATACGAAAGCCCTTGAGAACTGTAAATTCATCAGGCAGTACCAAGGCGAACGAGGAGGGCGAAAATCATTTTCTACCACCGGCAAATGCATTGGTGAATTTATTCTAAGGTCAACATTTAATTGTATTTTGGGAATAGTATAACTTACGGTAAATGTTCCGGAAAAAAACGGAGCAAACATTTGCGGAATATAGACAGCTCTTTTTAGGCTGTCGCGATGCACCTGAAAAACATCCATCGCTGTGCATCCCAGAGAAAAACTCAGCGAATTTGAGAAAGAAAAGTCTGCGTTTAAAGAAGCGCCTCGGCTGATAGCATAACCATTAATATTACTGAAAATAATCTTATCCGGATCGGAAAGATAGTCGCTGAAAATTTTATTTGTAAAGTAGGTGTAAAAACCATTTATATCCAGATTTATGTAACCCATACGATGATTTATAAATCCTGAATAGTTAATGTTGCCATTCCAACTTCTCTCCGGTTGCAATTGCTCTTTTAAAACAACTTGCCTTGCTCCGGTGAGCGCTGCATGTTCCTCTGCAAAAAGATTCACAACTCTGTAGCCGTTCCCTCCACTTAATCTAAAGGTATGACTGTTGTTTAAAGGAATCTTAAAACTAAGGCGCGGAGAAAAAATACTTCCATGTTGTAAATTATAGTCGTAGCGCAGGCCTGCAAGTATCGTTAAATGCTTCAAGAGGTTTCCTTCATATTGGAGGAATACACCGGATAAAATAGTTGTTACCGGAATATTATAAAGAAGATTGTTTTTCTTGCGTTCCGTGGCAACGGTATTGTCATCGTAATAAGTAAATCTGAAAGGTAATCCGGCAAGCAGATAATGATTGCCTATTGTTTTCATCCATCTTAACTGCGCAAAAGCAGTGTGCTGTGTGCCCAGATACTTCATAACTCCATACCATGAATCCTGTCTGTGATAGTTGTGAGAAAAATCAGCTTTAAAAAATTCGTTGCCTAATTTAAAGGCCGCAGTTCCGAATATTTCTGTTCTATGGGTCAAAATACTTTCACCATAAATAGAATCGCTTCCGCGTAGCTTATTATTCCATTCCATCTGGCCGCCCCAGCGGTTTTCGAAGAGATAGCGGCTTGCAAACTGTATATTATTATATCCGTCAAGCGGTATGCTCCATTTATGAAACAAGGAGAACCTTCGCTGCAGAGCAATATCTGTGAAATTATCTTTATTGATATCTACCTTGTTCGAAAAATCAAAATAATTAACTCCGGTAAGCGAAGCAGCTTTTTTAGCCCTTATCACAGCAGCCGCATCAAAATTTATTTCACCATAAGTACTCGCAGAAACATCGGCTGAAACTTTAGAGGCAACCTGCGGATCTTTTGTAATAACATTGATAATGCCTGCCACCGCCTCAGAACCGTAAAGCGTAGAAGCAGGCCCCTTCACAACCTCTACCCTATTGATCAAACTATTGGGAATTCCTTGCAGGCCATATACTGTGGAAAGCGCGCTCACTATTGGCATACCGTCAATCAAAACCATAGTGTAAGGGCCTTCCATGCCATTGATGTGTATGTCGCCGGAGCCGCAAACGTTGCAATTTAGCTGCGGCTGAATTCCATTAATCATGTTGAGCGACTCAAACAAAACGGGAGAATTGTTCTTTTGAAAAAAATTAGGTGTGTAAATCTCGACAGCTATTGAAGAAGCCATTCTGCTGGTTTCGCGCATAGTACCACTAACCACGACTTCGTTGAGCACCTTACCGGAGTCCGGTTGTTGATAATTCATGGCATGAACACCGGCAAATCCGCTAGCAATAAAAATAGATGCTATAATAATTTTCACTTTCACAATATAAATTTCAAGCGCTGTGCTTTATTAAACAGACAAAAAATTTTTCTTAAAAAAGATTACGCTAAAAAAGGTTTATTTTAAATGTGATCTCATTCATATCTGTAATTGTTTTAGCTTAAAATTGCTTGCATAAGCAACAAGGAGCCAAATTTTATTAAATAAAAATGTTTTAATGAGCAATTTAAAATTAGCCATACAAAAGAGCGGCCGGCTATCTGAAAAATCTTTAGACTTATTAAAAGAGTGCGGAATCAAGCTCACCAATGAAGACAGAAAACTAAAAGCCGATTCGCTTAATTTTCCTTTAGAGATACTTTTTCTGCGCGATGACGATATCCCTCAATATGTAGAACAAGGAGTGGCAGACATCGGCATCCTGGGCGAAAACGAGGTGGCTGAAAAAAACAAGAATGTAGAAATATTATGCCGGCTGGGTTTTGCCGCCTGCCGCCTTTCTTTGGCAATACCCAAAGACGAAGAGTATCATGGAATAGAATATTTCAAAGGGAAGAAAATAGCTACCAGCTATCCGGGTATTTTAAATAGGTTTTTTAAATCAAAAAATATTAATGTTGAAATTGAAGAAATAGGCGGAAGTGTGGAGCTGGCTCCGGGAATAGGCCTTGCCCACGCCATCTTTGACATTGTAAGTACCGGAAGCACTCTGCTGATGAACGGACTTAAAGAGGTAGAAGTAGTTATGAAAAGCGAAGCAGTACTGATATGCAATAAAGAAATTCCTTCAACTAAAAAGAGCATACTGGATAAATTCCTTTTTCGTGTAAAGGCAGTACGAAAAGCTTCGGAGAATAAATATATATTGCTCAATGCCCCCAACACAAGCCTGGAAGCCATCGCACAAATATTGCCCGGAATGAAAAGCCCTACCATACTTCCACTGGCCAAAGAAGGCTGGAGCAGCCTTCATTCCGTCATAAAAGAAGATGATTTCTGGGATATAATTGATAAACTAAAGGAGCGTGGCGCTGAAGGGATTCTGGTTGTTCCAATCG
>JAVQWQ010000035.1:0-18194 GCA_033578915.1 Chitinophagales bacterium
CAACCATAGCTCCCGGCCAGAACTGTTGCAACATACAGATTTCTGCAAACATCGTTCATCCTTCTTGTGGCAACAACAATGGCAGTATCTCTGTAACTATAAGCCCATCGGGTAATTATTCTTATTCATGGAGCAACAGTGTTAATACCGCTACAAACTCAAATCTTGGTGCCGGTGCATATAGGCTCACCGTAACTAACCTTGCCAATAATTGTTCAAAGGATACTTTGTTCACACTATCTAATCCTAATGCGCCGGTTATCAATAGCATAAATACCATACCGGAAAGTTGCGACCGCAACGATGGAACAGCCACTGTTTCTGCTTCGGGAGGCACGGGAAACCTCACTATTCGATGGAGCAACAATGCTACCGGTAACACAGTAACGGGCTTATCTAACGGCACATACAGCTTTACCGTAACTGATGATGCAGGTTGTTCAGCAGTAGGTACTGCTACTATTGCACCTCCGGTTAATTGCTGTGCGATACAGGTTTCAGCCTCCGCGACTTCCACCACATGTGGAAATAACAACGGAAGCATCACTGTAAACATTACTACCGCCGGTAACCCGCCATACCGCTACAGTCTGGATGGAGTGAATTATCAATCTTCAAACATCTTTGCCAATCTGCCCGGAGGCACTTATACGATTTATGTGTTAGATAACAGCAACTGTGGAGATACGGTTACTGCATTAGTTAATCCATCTTCGAATAATCTGGTGATAAATTTTAATGTAGTTCAACCTGGTTGTGTTGCACCCAATAGTGGAAGCATTGATGCTCAGGTAAGTGGAGGTCAATCTCCTTATGATTATTTATGGAACAATAACGCCACAAGCAATCAGCTCACTAACCTTGCTCCCGGAACTTACATTGTAACGGTTAAAGACGCAAACAACTGCACAGTTTCAGGTAGCGTTACGTTAAATTCTCCTCAGCCATTTAATATTACGCTGGGGCAGGATACATCGTTCTGCTCCGGTAGTAGCATCTCGCTCTTTGCTCCGGGAGGTTTTTCAAGTTATCTTTGGAGTAATGGCGATACTTCACAGAGTATTACGATAAGCGCTTCTAATGTTTACAGTGTAACGGTTACTAATTCTTCGGGTTGCACCGCTTCGGCTAGCGTTGCTGTAACGGTATTAGACAATCCAGTTGTTTCTTTGCCTGCAGATACTACCATTTATGAAAACAATGCAGTTCAATTAATTCCAAAAATCACCGGCTTAGATAACGGAACTTTTCTCTGGGAACCGGAAGTAGCGCTGAGTTGTACCAATTGTAAGAGTCCTGTTGCTAAGCCAGAAGATTCCATCACTTATGTGCTCACTTATACTGATCCCAAAGGATGTACTGATACAGCAGCGACTACAATTTATGTCTTGACTGGTGCCAAGATATATATGCCCAACGCATTCACACCAAATGGTGACGGAAATAATGACATATTGCTCCCCAGAAGTATAGGAGTAAAAGAAATCGAGTGGAATATATATAACCGATGGGGTGAGAAAATTTTTGAAACTAAAGACATAAATGTTGGATGGGATGGCACCTATAAAGGCGCTGAACAACCAATTGGTGTTTATGTTTACACGATGAAAGTTGGTTTCAAAAACAACACTTCAGCAGAATATAAAGGCAGCGTAACTTTAATACGCTAATTTTTAAGCAATTTTAAATTACTGATTCGATGTTATTTCTAATCAAACTGCAATTAATAAGATAAAATGCAAAAAAAAGCCCGCCGTAAGAGCGGGCTTTAATTTTTGCTGCGGATCGGACGGACTCGAACCCGCGACCTCTGCCGTGACAGGGCAGCATTCTAACCGGCTGAACTACCGATCCTCCTCCTTTTAGGGAGCGCAAATATATTGGCTTTATCAGTTTTTTAAAAAAATAATTCGGGAAAATTAAATTTGATGCTTGAAACTCTTCAGAAAACTATAAATGACTTTTTTAGATTTTGAGGCACCTATTGCAGCGCTGGTAGAAGAGCTGGAGAAACTAAAGCAGATTGAACAGCGCAGTGGGGTTAGTATGGCCGATAAAATATCCGAGTTGGATTCACGAATAAAAGATAAGCAAAGAGAAATCTACTCCAACCTTACTGTTTGGCAGCGCATACAAGTTAGTCGTCATCCTGAACGCCCATATACCTTGTACTATATCGAACAAATGTGTGATAAATTCATTGAGCTGCATGGTGATCGCAATTTCCGTGATGACAAAGCTATAGTAGGAGGCTTAGGAAGCGTAGATGGGCAAACGATTATGTTTATTGGCCATCAAAAGGGAGTGAATACCAAGATGAGGCAATACCGCAACTTTGGTATGGCCAACCCGGAAGGTTACCGAAAGGCCCTGCGCCTTATGAAGCTGGCAGAGAAATTCAATAAACCTGTTGTAACTTTGATAGATACGCCGGGCGCCTATCCCGGGGCAGAGGCTGAACAGCGTGGACAAGCCGAGGCCATTGCCCGAAATCTTTACGAGATGGTAGGATTAAAAGGGCCTGTATTGTGCATTGTGATTGGCGAAGGAGCCTCAGGCGGAGCCCTTGGAATAGGTGTGGGAGACCGACTGTTGATGCTCGAACACCTGGCAGTCCGTCATCTCTCCCGAATCCTGTTCTTCTATACTCTGGAGGAGTTGGGAGCATAAAGAAAAAGCGGCTGAAGCGCTAAAGCCCACCCCCCAAGACCTTCTCAGATTTAATATTATTGACGAAATTGTTCCTGAACCGGTAGGAGGCGCACACAGTAATCCATCTGAAATGGCTCAGACTTTAAAAAAAACAATTCTATTTCACCTTAATGATTTGAAAAAAATCCCGGCAGACGAACGCATAGCTTTAAGAATAAAAAAATATTCATCTATTGGCGTTTATTCCTACGCAGATACGACTCAAGAGAAAGTAAACTCATGACCTTTTATCCTATTCGAAAATTTTTCTTTCGACAGGCACTAAAGCCTGTTTCTGCTCAGAATCATCATCTGTTGGCTTGGGAGGATATTCACGAAGTTCTGTTATTGTTATACGATGCAGAAATGTCTTTAGCTCCGGAATTCCAGGAGGTTTTAAAAATACTTCTAGCCGAAAAGAAAAATGTTCATACTCTGGCTTTTGTTCGCAAAGTTTCTGATGAAGCAAAGTTTTTGTATGATTACTTCACTTCAAAAGATGTGAAATGGAATTTGGTGCCAGACAATGCACTTATCAGAAAATTCATTCAAAAAAAAGCCGACCTGCTAATTGCATTTTATCCTCATGAAAATCTAACATTAGATTTTATTGTCCATCATAGTGCGGCAATCTGTCGCGCAGGAGTATATCATCCTTCAAAAACGCAATTGTTTGAATTGATGCTCAAGCCACAGGAAGCAGAACATCCCATCAATCTTTTACAAATGCTTGAGCAAACAATGTATTATCTCAATAAAGTAAATGCTACTGTATGAAAAAATTTTCAGGAACAGGCGTTGCACTCATTACGCCATTTAATGAAAAAGGGCATGTTGATTACGATGCCCTCCAAAAATTAATTGACTACAACATTAACAACGGTATTGATTATATCGTTTCGTTGGGCACCACAGGCGAATCTGTTGTACTGTCTAAAGAAGAAAAAAAGGAAATTCTACAATTTACGGTAAATCAAGTAGCCGGCAGAGTGCCGGTTGTGGCAGGCTTTGGAGGGAATAACACATCGGAAATCATTAAAAGTATAGAAAAGCAAGACTTTACAGGTATTGATGCTATTTTAAGTGTCAGCCCTTACTACAATAAACCAACTCAAAGGGGAATCATAGCGCATTATAAGGCTATATCAAACATTGCCCCCCGCCCTGTACTTTTATATAATGTGCCTTCCCGAACAGGAAGTAACATTCAGGCATCAACAGCTATTCAACTTGCTAAGGAATGCGATAACATCATAGGGATTAAAGAAGCATCCGGCGATTTCTCGCAGGCAATGTATTTGGTTAAACACAGGCCTGAAAATTTTTTACTCATCAGCGGAGATGATAATCTCACGCTTGGTTTAATAGCTTACGGATTTGATGGCGTTATTTCTGTAGTTGCACAAGCGTTTCCGAAAATGTTTTCACTCATGGTTAAATTTTGCCTTCGAAGCGACTTTTACAACGCGCGAGAACTTCATTATAAGCTTAACGAAATTACAGATATGCTTTTTGCTGAAGGCAATCCTGCCGGTATAAAATATACACTGCAGCTTTTAGGCATCGGTAAAAGCTACTTGCGTTTGCCTTTGGTTAATATAAGCGAAGAGTTGCAACAAAAAATTGAAAAATCCATACAACAGCTTGAGATGGCAGCAGTCTGATATTGCTATTTTCTCTTGCATACTTTCTTCTTGCTGTTCGTTTAATTTAAAACCTTAAAAAATAGCTTAGGTAAAACCTTTCTTCTAATGGAAATAATTTTTGCAACAACGAACAAACATAAAATTGAAGAGATACAATATTTATGTCCTGGTTTTATTCGATTGAAGTCGCTTCACGATTTGGGTTTTTACGAAGCTTTGCCCGAAACCTGCGATACTATCAAAGATAATGCACTGCAAAAGGCCACCTATATATTTGAGCGATATCATCAACCGGTTTTTGCAGAAGATACCGGCTTAGAGGTAGAAGCACTGGGGGGAGCTCCGGGTGTCTTCACAGCGCGATATGCCGGCGATGGCGCTAGTTCACAGCAAAATATTTCTAAGCTTCTTCATGTTATGAAAGATATAAAAGAGCGGAAAGCGCGATTTGTTACCTACATTGCTTTTGTCAACGCAACAGGAGAATCATTTCTCTTTGAAGGAATTTGTAATGGAGAAATTACGGAAAGCCCCATTGGCTCAGAAGGTTTTGGCTATGATCCTGTCTTTAAACCTCATAACAGCCAAAAAACATTTGCACAGATGAGCATGGATGAAAAAAATATTTTCAGCCATCGCCGGAAAGCCTTTTCCTCATTCCTGGATTTTTTAATTCTTCAACACAAGCTTTCCTGAATTTTACATTTAACAGAACTCAAAGAATAGTTTTACATACAGATATTTTAGATTGGATAATTGCTTAAACTTTCTTTAAAATCGCTTTTATTAACGAAACGTTTCTCAAATTTTTACACGTGAATTTTTTCATTTGCTTTATCTGAAAATGTTTTTTCCATTTGCCCTCAGATAAAACGACAAACGAAAAGATATGGCTACTAAAACCTTAGACCTTTCTACATTATCGTTCTCGCAAAGCGTTTCCTACTATTTCGATAAGGCAGCCCCTTTTACAGACTGCCCCGAAGGATTGCTGGAGCAGATTAAAGTGTGCAACAGCATATATAAAATGAATTTTCCTGTTAAATGGGGAAAAGAAGTTCGCGTTATTGAAGCGTATCGCGTGCAGCATAGTCATCACCGTATGCCAACCAAAGGTGGTATTCGCTATAGCATTCATGTTGACCAGGACGAAGTGATGGCTCTTGCCGCGCTTATGACCTATAAATGTGCTATTGTAGATGTTCCATTTGGAGGTGCTAAGGGAGGCATAAAAATTAGCCCGCGCCAGACCCCGGAAGAGGTACTAGAGGCGATAACGCGAAGATATACTTATGAGTTAGTAAAGAAAAATATGATTGGGCCAGGCCTTGATGTACCTGCTCCGGACTATGGTACCAGCGAGCGCGAGATGGGGTGGATAGTAGATACTTACGCCTCGCTGAACAACAACGAAGTAGATGCTTATGCCTGTGTAACAGGCAAACCGGTTCATCTTAATGGAATCAAAGGAAGGACAGAGGCAACCGGTAGGGGAGTTGTTTACGCATTAAATGAAATATGCAGCTATAAGGAAGATATGTCTCCTTTAGGCCTTTCAACAGGGCTCGATGGTAAAACAGTTATCATTCAAGGACTTGGTAATGTAGGATATAATACTGCAAGAATAATTACCCGATATGGCGCAAAAATTATTGCTATTGCTGAAAGTGATGGCGCCATTTACAATCCAAAAGGCTTGGACCCGGAGGCAGTATTGCACCATAGGAAACAAACCGGAAGAATAACGGATTTTCCGGGTGCCCAGAATCTGCAAAAAAATTCTGATGCATTGGAGCTGGAATGTGATATCCTGATCCCTGCTGCATTGGAAAAGCAAATCACCGGAGCAAATGCTCATCAAATTAAAGCTAAAATTATCTGCGAGGCCGCAAACGGGCCAATTACGCCAGACGCTGAAGAAATACTAAATCAAAGAGGAATAATGATAATACCGGATATTTATGCCAATGCCGGCGGGGTAACCGTAAGTTATTTTGAATGGCTGAAGAACCTTTCGCATGTGCGTTTTGGACGTATGCAAAAGAGATTTGAAGAGCAAACTCAGCAAAATATCATCAAACTTATTGAAGAACTATCAGGCAAGAAGGCCTCTGCATCGCAAATAAAAACTGTGATTCACGGGGCAAGCGAAATAGATTTAGTGAATTCTGGCCTCGAAGACACCATGATAACTGCTTACCGCGATATTCGTGAATTCAAAATGTCTAATCCGAAAATTCCTGACTTAAGAACGGCTGCCTTTGCTTTGTCTATTAATAAGATTAAGAATTCTTATTCTGCTCTGGGAATTTTCCCGTAAGATTTGGAAATAAATGTTGAATAGTTATTAATATTGCATCAGCTTTCTGGGGGTATCCTGCCTTGCGGCAGGATTGAGAGAGTCCCTTCGAACCTGATCATGTTCATACATGCGTAGGGAATGAAAGCGTGAACGACTACTGCCTTTTGCAGTATTTTCCGCACGACTCTTTAAATACCTTCTCAGAAGGCTTTGTTTTAAACAACTTAAACCAAAGCCATGAAGAGATTTTTTTTCTTGTTGCTGCCAACCGCACTCGCAGCTCAAAATCCCGACAGCCTAAAAACTTTTAACACTGATGAGGTTATTGTAACTGCCACCCGGGCAAGCCTCAACACTCCTACGACTTTTAGTATCGTCAAATCCAAAGAGCTTGAACCTATTAACCTTGGCCAGGATTTGCCGGTACTGTTAGATTTTACACCCTCCATAGTAACTACTACTGATGCAGGAGCCGGGGTAGGATATACCGGACTGCGCATACGCGGGAGCGACCCCACACGAATCAATGTAACTATTAACGGAGTTCCCGTAAATGATGCCGAAAGTCAGTCTGTATTTTGGGTTAATACCCCTGACCTTTTCTCCAGCGTAGAGGATATTCAAATACAAAGAGGCGTAGGCACTTCAACGAACGGACCTGCTGCTTTTGGCGCTTCAATTAATATTCGTACCAGAAGCGTATCTTCGGTACCTTATGGCGCTTTTTCCGTTTCAGGGGGTTCATTTAATACAATTAAACTCACTGCAATGGGAGCAACTGGCCTGTTAAAAAATAAGTTTTTTGCAGAAGGCAGATTGTCAAAGATCAATTCAAACGGCTATATAGAAAGGGCATCCAGCGATTTGTGGAGCTATTTTGTAACAGCGGGCTTTCAGCATAAAAAAACATCATTGCGGTTTATTCATTTCTATGGGCATGAAAAAACCTATCAGGCGTGGTATGGAGTTCCGGAAAACATGTTGAAGATTAACAGACGATTCAATAGCGCGGGTACAGATTTTGGCGCAAAGGAAAATCCATGGAAAAATGAAATTGATAATTATCGCCAACAGTATTTTCAGCTTTTTATTACGCAACAATTTTCTCCTCAATGGATGCTCAATGTAGGCCTTTTCACTACTTTAGGAAAAGGTTATTACGAGCAGTATAAAGTAAAACAATTGCTGTCGCGTTATGCTCCCGTCTTCGATTCTATTCATTTCAGCATTGAAACCGATCTCATTCGGCGGCGATGGTTAGATAATGTATTTTATGGAAGTGTATTCTCACTTCAGTATGAAAGAAAATCATTTCAATTTACGCTTGGAGGATTGGCGAGCCAGTATTTAGGCAAGCATTTTGGCAATGTAATATGGAATGCTGCCGGTATTCCTTTTTCAGACAAGAAAAAGTATTATGAGAGCAATTCTGTGAAAAATGATATAAATGTTTACGCTAAAGCAAATTATATTATTGCCGCATCATGGACTTTATTTTTAGATGTACAATACAGATATGTTGCTCACAGAGGCAAAGGTGACGACAATGATAATAACTATCTCAACTTCGACCGTCAATGGCATTTTTTCAATCCTAAAGCAGGTATATCTTTTCTTTTATCTCCTAAGCATAATTTTTATACCTCTGTTGCTGTGGGCAACCGTGAGCCGGCTAGAGATGATATTGCCTACAACCGCGCATCAAAAAGTGAGACTTTAATAGACTGGGAAGGTGGTTATCAGTTCCGAAGTTCCCGGTTTCCTATTCAACTGAACGGGTACTATATGCACTACAAAAATCAACTGGCTATTACCGGCAAGTTGGACGATGTGGGCTTCCCGATTCGTGTGAATGTACCTTCAAGTTTCAGGGCAGGCATAGAGATAGCAGGAGCCGTAATAGTCATGGCTAAAAAATTATCAAGAGAAGTGTTTCGCATTCAGTACAATTTTACCTACGGCCAAAGCCGCATTCGTGAGTTTACACAATCTACTCCTACCTATAATGAATCTTACACACCCATAGATACGCTAACTTTGGAACAAAAATTTACCAACACACGCATGGCTTTATCTCCTGATTTTATCGGCGGGCTTGAACTCATCGGTACGCCATGGCGAGGGTTACGAATAGCGCTGAGCACTAAAGCCGTGAGCAAACAATATCTGGATAATACACAAGATGAAAGAAAAAAGCTTAAACCATACTCTTATTCCAATCTAAACATCTCATATTCATTCATGATCAACGGAAACAAAGAGGTTTCTATTTCCCTGCTCATCAATAACCTCTTCAATTTTATGTATGAGAACAACGGTTATACTTTTAGCGAACGTTATGTTAACGGAGGAGAGGTTACCGCTCCTGTTATTTATAACTTTTACTATCCGCAAGCCGGAACAAACTATTTGGCAGGAATAAGAGTTAAGCTATAGCACGCTTTAATTTCTTTGATCTATGCCCCAGTGAAGTTTGTTTTTTAATGCATACAAAAAGTTCATATCGTTGAGGCGTACTAGTTTTATTTGAAAATCAGCTTTGCGAATAGCAATCTGATAAGTGCTGTCTATTGTTTCAAAACGCGAATCCAAAGTACATAAAAAACTATTGCTTCGCCCTGTAACTTCAAAAGAAAGCACTACATCATCGCTTACTACCATAGGACGCACATTCAGATTGTGTGGCGCTACCGGAGTAATAACAAAATTTCCTGATGTAGGATAAAGGATAGGCCCTCCGCAACTGAGCGAATAGCCGGTTGATCCAGTTGGCGTGCTTACGATAAGGCCGTCTGCCCAGTATGAATTAAGCAATTCTCCATTTAGGTAAGTATGCACTGTTATCATGGATGAGTTGTCTTTGCGTTGTATGGTCATTTCGTTTAGAGCAAAATTTGCACCGACAAAAAGGGGTTTGTTACATTCCAATGCAATGAGGGTACGTTTATCGATAATGTAGTTGCTTCGGTTAAGCGCCTCTACAATACCTTCGATGTGATCTTTACCGATATTAGCTAAAAATCCCAATCTCCCGAAATTGATACCTACTATAGGAGTGCCCGAGTCCTTTATGAATGTTACACATTCTAAAATCGTCCCATCTCCTCCTATGCTAAAAACAAACTCTGCTTTATCTTTTACTGCATCAAAATATTCATAAGTCTCAGCTTCGAAATTTAAAGAAGCTTTTTCGCGCAGCAGATGAAAAAAATCTTTGTTGACAGAAAGTTTTATTCCGTACTTTTTCAGGCAATCAAATAGCTTTTGAAGATAGGGTGCATTTGCAGGGTTAAGATTTTTCCCATAAACAGCAATCATAAAATTTTTTTTACCAATTGAGTATTTGTAGAGTCAAAATTAATCAGATAAGGGGTAGTCAGGTATTTCATTTAGCAATTTGCAACCTTGTGCAGTGTCGAAACAAAAGTTGTATCTGCCATTGCTTATCCAAAGATAGCGCACATTCAGCCCGATATTATATGAAATAATTTGATCCAGCACTTTTTCATTTATAGTTGAATTTTCAGCCTTACATTCAACCAATAAAAAAGGTTTATCGTTTCTGTCGTATGCCAACACATCGCAGCGCTTAGTAAGTTTATTAATCTCTATTGTGTATTCTATTGCCATGCGCGATTTTGGATAGTTCTTGCAAAAAACAAGATAGTGTAACACGTGTTGTCTCACCCATTCCTCCGGAGTGAGTGCAACATATTTCTTTCTGATAAAATCAAAGATTTTCTCAGCATTTTCATATGATTGTATCTTAAAGTTAATTTTAGGAAAAATTACTTTTGTTGTCATACAGTTACTCAATCATAATCAATACTTGTTCATTTTAAAAATACAACATGTTTTTAGTAGGTGTTTCTAAAATTAAATTTTCTCCTTTTTTGCCCAATTCAGCTATGCTGGGCTATGGCCTGTCTTCTCACATAATGAAAAAACCTGGCACGCTTTTTATCAGAGCCATCTGGATTGAAAATGATTCAGGTAAATGTTGTATTGTAGTGTGTGAGTTGGGATTCATCACTTTATCTATTCAGCAAGGAGTGCTGAATAGATTGAAAAGCGATTATCCGCATTTTCAACTCAACGAACATAATCTGATGATTACAGCTCAGCATACCCACAGTGGGCCGAGCGGTTATTCGTATTACCCATTATATAATTTTCCCACACCTGGTTTTTCAGAAAAGATTTATAAAGAAATATTAGAAGCAATTATTAAGGCAATTGTTGCAGCAGAGGGAAATAAAAAAGAAGCACAAATCAGTTATCACCAGGGTGAATTTGAGCTGGAGAAAGAGGTGGCGTTTCAGCGTTCTATGCATGCTTACAATGCTAACCCCGATATACCGGAACCTCTTACACTTCAAACTTTACACAAAGGAGTCAATCGGCAGATGCAGCTGCTCAATTTCACCGGCAAGGATGGAAAACCCTTGGCAAGCATAAATTGGTTTGGGGTGCATACTACCAGCTTAGCCAACGATTTACACGAAATTAATGCCGATAACAAGGGATACGCAGCACGTTTTCTTGAACAGCATTTTGAACAGATAAATCCGGATTACGTTGGAGTATTTGCGCAGGGAATATGTGGTGATGTATCTCCAAGATTCCGTTATAAAAAAAATATCTTTAAATGGCAACGCGGATACTGGTATGGTAAATATGATGATGATTACAAAAGCGCGGAATACAATGGAAGGCTTCAGTATGAGAAGGCTCTGGATTTGCTAGCTTCATCAGGGGTTGCAGTAAATGGCAATATAAAATGCAAAATATGGTGGGTTGATTTTACTGATGTAAAATGTAACCCAAAATACACAAACGGAGTGGAAGGGGCATCTACCGGGCCGGCGTGCATGGGACTTGCTTTTTTCAGAGGAGCGCTTTTTGACGGTCCAGGCATTCCCGGTTTTTTAGTTCCTATTGCCAGAAAATGGATTGAACAAGTGAAGCGCAAAGAGCTTCGCGAATCCGGGAACTCTCCGGAGGTTATTCACAAGTATAAAACACAGGGTGTTAAACACATTTTTTTTGAAACTCATGCGGGGCGCGTATTAGGGTTTGAAAAGCTCGATAAGCTAATTGTACTTTCATTTATTGATGAGAGTGTTCGCGCGTTAAAGATGTACTATCAAAAAATTGCCAGTAAAAGAAAAGTTCTATATACTCCCAAAGTACTACCACTCCAGCTTTTTATGATAGGAGATCTGGCGATAGCCGCTTTCCCGTTTGAAATAACGGTAATTGCAGGCAAAAGGTTAACACAATCAATCAAAGAAAAACTGGCGCATTGCGGCATTCGCGAAGTTATTTTGGCTCCTTATGCCAATGGGTATTCAGGATACATTACTACGTTTGAAGAATACCAGGTTCAAATGTATGAAGGTGGCCACACTGTTTTTGGCCAATGGAGTTTAGCAGCTTTGCAAACGCTGTTTGATTCGCTTTGTGAGGCAATGACAAATGATAACTATATACTCAAGCAAGCTGCTCCTCCCAAAGTTACCCTGGAAGAAATGAACGAATTCCCATTTTATAGAAAATGAACACCGCCACCGAAATTGCAAATAGCAGTGTCTTTGTGGTAATACCTGCCTTCAACGAAGAAAGCCAGATACGTAACACAGTTGAGCCATTGATTGAAGAAGGTTATTCCGTTGTGGTAGTTGATGATTGCTCATCCGATAACACTAAAGAAAAGCTGCAAGGTTTACCTGTTTATTACCTGCGTCATGAAGTTAATCTAGGGCAAGGTGCAGCTTTGCAAACCGGTATGGAATTTGCATTGAAACATTGTTGTGAATACATTGTACATTTTGATGCTGATGGCCAACATAATTATAAAGAAATACCATTGCTGCTTGCTGCTCTAAAAAAAGAGCATGCTGATGTAGCACTGGGAACACGCTTTAAAAGAAAAGAAGATGTTTTTGCAATACCTTTGCTTCGCAGAATCATTTTAAAGGCAGCAATTGTGGTAAACGGATTACTAACAGGCCTTTGGCTTAGCGATGCCCACAACGGCTTCAGGATGTTTACGCGGGAGGCTGCCCAAAAAATACGGCTCACAGAAAATCGGATGGCGCACGCTACGGAAATAATATGGCTAATTAAGCAGCACAATCTGAAAGTGGTGGAGGTTCCTGTTCATATAACTTATACAGTTTATAGCAAACTAAAGGGACAAAAACCCTCTAATGCGCTTAATATCCTGATAGACCTTCTTCTCAACCGTATCTTTTAGTTCTGATATTATGCACCAAAGCTCCACATCATAAAAAAATTTAACTTCAGAGAAGATTATATTGTTAAAAACACTCTTGAAACTTATATTCACATTACTTTTTTAATTTAAATAGTTTCTATGAGTGACTTTACAAGACTTTTCGATATTATTCCTTATCAACTTTCTAAGTTTCCAAAAGAAGACTGTTTTGCTGCTAAAGAAAATGGAAACTGGAGGAAATATTCCACTAAAGAAGTATTGGAAACAGCCAACAAGCTTAGTATTGCTATGCTCAACTCCGGAATAAATCCAGGAGATAAAGTAGTAATTGTTTCAAACAATCGTCCGGAATGGAATATCACAGATCTGGGACTTAGTCAGGTGGGTATCATCACAGTGCCTGTTTATCCTACCATAAGCGAAAACGAATACCGCTACATATTTAACGATGCCGGAGTTAAGGCCGTATTTGTTTCGGATGCAAATCTTTTTACAAAGATTTCTTCCATTAAACCAGATGTGCCGACATTAGAGTTTATAGTAAGTTTTGACCAAGTTCCGGGTTGCACACATTTTTCAGATTTTCTCAAAAAGGGTGAAAACGGAGATTTCTCCAGAATAAAAGAAATTTCATCTACCATTAAGCCCAACGATCTCGCTACAATCATTTATACATCAGGTACGACAGGTAATCCCAAAGGGGTGATGCTCTCGCACAACAATGTAGTAAGTAATGTAAAGGCTGTATTGCCATTGTTACCACTCACTCCTGATAAAAGAGTCTTAAGCTTTCTCCCTTTGTGCCACATTTTTGAGAGAATGGTTGTATATGTGTATAACGCATGTGGAGTATCTGTTTATTATGCCGAAAGCCTAGATACTATTGCAGCCAACTTAAAAGAAGTTAAGCCTAATTTCTTTACATCTGTTCCAAGACTACTTGAAAAAGTTTATCTCAAACTTGAAGCTGCTGGCGCAAATCTTACTGGCTTTAAAAAGAAGTTGTATCAAGCCGCTCTGGAGTTTGCCAATCAGTATGATCCCGACAAGCAGCTGGGATTGATAGATAAAATTAAATACAAATTATTTGATAAACTTATTTATAGTAAATGGCGCGAGGCATTGGGGGGCAACTGCGAAGGTATATGTACCGGCGCTGCTGCTCTCCAGCCTAGGTTAGCACGAGTGTTTACTTGTGCAGGTATTCTTATTTGCGAAGGTTATGGACAAACCGAAACCTCCCCTGTAATAAGCGTTAATCCTTTCGATAAAAATTTAGTAAGGTTTGGTACGGTGGGCAACGTAATAGATGGTGTTGAAGTTAAATTAGACCACCGCGAAGGCATGCGCGAAGGAGAGGGCGAGATTCTCGTTAAAGGCCCTAATGTAATGATGGGTTACTACAATAAACCCGAACTTACTGCCGAAGCATTTGCAGATGGATGGCTTAAAACAGGCGATGTAGGGGCTTTTGTAGAGTATAAAGGGAGAAAATATCTGAAAATAACAGACCGTGTTAAAGAGCTTTTCAAAACAAGCGGTGGTAAATATATTGCCCCTCAGGTGCTCGAGAATAAGATGAAAGAAAGTCCTTACATCGAACAAATCATGGCTGTTGGGGAAGGCAAAAATTTTGTAACTGCTTTAATTGTTCCAAACTTCGCTAATCTTAAAGAGTGGTGCGAAAAAAATGGTATTAAGGTTTCTTCAAATGCAGAGATTTCCAGGTCGCCTGAGGTTTACAATTTGATCAAAGCCGATGTAGAGCGGTTGAACAAAAATTTTGGTCAATGGGAAACCATTAAAAAGTTTGAACTGATACCTCATGAATGGACTATTGAGGGAGGAGAATTGACTCCTACCATGAAAGTTAAGCGTAAGTTTGTACATGAAAAGTACAAAGACCTAATAGAAAAAATGTATATGAATTAATTTGTTAGTTTCGCACTCAGTAATGTACGAAACATCTTATCACCATCAACCACTTTCAGAATATAGTTTTTTAGTTACAGGAGCAGCTGGCTTTATAGGTTCACATCTCGTTGAATACCTCTTGAAATATGGCGCTCGAAAAGTAAGAGGTTTGGATAACCTTCTTACAGGTAATAAAAACAATCTGGCTTCTTTTCTTCATCATTCTTCATTTGAATTTGTAGAAGGCAGCATTACCGATTTCTCTACCTGTATTGAAAGTTGTCGCGGAATTGATTTTGTTCTTCATCAAGCAGCACTAGGCTCGGTGCCGCGTTCTGTGGCAAATCCTGCAGATACGCATCTGCATAATGTAGATGGTTTTCTTAATATGCTTATTGCTGCCCGAGACACAGGGGTAAAAAAATTTGTATATGCTTCTTCATCCAGCGTGTATGGCGACGATCCAACATTGCCTAAAAAAGAGGAAAAAGTAGGTAATCCGCTTTCTCCTTATGCCGTTAGTAAATATACTAACGAGCTATATGCCAGGGTCTTTTATACCACATATGGATTGCCCTGCATTGGATTAAGATATTTCAACATTTTCGGCCCGAGGCAAGATCCCAAAGGGCAATATGCGGCCGTTATTCCGCTATTTACAGATGGTATTTTAAACTCAAAAGAAGTATTTATCAATGGTTCCGGAGAACAAACCCGCGATTTTACCTTCGTAGAAAATGCCGTTCAGGCAAATATTAAAGCAATATTCAGTGGAAGTGAAGCCAATGGCGAAGTCTTCAATATTGCTTGTGGAGAAAATTTCTCCGTGAATTTCCTGTTTAAATCTATAAAAGAATTGCTTAATAGTAAAGTAGAGCCTATATACAGAGCTCCCCGCAAAGGCGATATACAAAATTCCCTGGCAGACATCTCCAAAGCTAAAAGAATATTGGGTTATACACCGTCCTTCAATTTTCACGAAGGATTGAAAATAACAGTAGAATATTTTAAAAACGTTTACGCAGCAGCACATTCCTGAGGTTTACAGACCAAGACTAGCTTTTATTCGTTAAGTAAAAGAATAATTATATTAGGCGTGATTAGAATAATAGCTCTTATTGTTTTGAGTTGGTAAAATATTCACTATTAGCTCTTTGTGTCGTAATATTTTCAGAAAAGCTTTTCGCGCAGCTGAACTTTGATTTTCAGGAGGGTACTTTTTTGATCAAAGGCAAAGTTACAGACCTTCAAAACAAAACACCTCTTTATAAGGCCAACGTATATGTATTAAACCGAAGAACCGGAATTTCTAGCGACCAAGATGGTTCATTTAGCCTATATGTTTTTCCAAATGATACCATAAAATGCTCTCTGGTAGGCTACATTCCTAAGGTTATAGCAATTAATAGCATTCATCGCGACTCGCTATATCAGATACATATTGAAATGATTAAAGACTTTGTGAAGTTAAAAGAGGTAACTATATACCCCTTCCGTAATAAGGATGAATTTAAACAAGCCTTTATGGATGCAAAGGAAGAACATAAAATACAACTCCCGGGTATTGCCCCTCCAAAATATACAACAAATGTTCCAAGGCCAAGATTTACCAACCCTGTTTCATTACTTTATGAGAGCGTCAAGAGAAAAAGGGCGGCAAATCCAGATTTTAAGCCTTGAAAATGATGAAAAACAAAAGTTTTGACAAATCGCTCTTAATACTTAATTTCGCGCTCTAATTTTAAGAAAAATGAAAGAAGGTATCCATCCGGCGAATTATAGATTAGTCGTTTTCAAAGATATTTCGCTCGATAAGGCTTGGCTGGGCAAAAGTTGTGCAAATGCTAAAGAGACGATTGTTTGGGAAGACGGCAATGAATATCCATTGATTAAATTGGAGATATCAAGTGAGAGCCATCCCTATTACACCGGTAAAATGAAATATGTGGATACAGCGGGAAGAATTGACCGTTTCAAGAAAAAATATTCGAAATAAAATTTGACTAACTTTTTAGGACGCAGGATTTCATTATTGAATCCTGCGTTTTTTATTAATGTAAACGCATATTTTTATTTGAATATTAAAATTAAAACAATACCCGGCATTGAAACTCCCTAATTTCTCCAGGACACATGTGCTTATTATAGGCGATGTAATGTTGGATAGTTATTTGTTTGGCGAAATTAACCGCATTTCACCGGAGGCTCCGGTACCCATAGTGGAGATTGAAAGTAAAGAATATCGCGCCGGAGGCGCTGCAAATGTAGCGCTGAACATTAAAGGCTTAGGAGGTAAACCTCACCTGCTAACAGTTACAGGAAATGATGATTATTCCAAAGAAATCTTAGCTATACTGCGACAAAGAGGGCTCAAAAACAACTATTTTATATTTTCAGAAAATCGCCCGACCACGCTCAAGACGAGAATATTTGACGAAGATAAACAAGTGATGCGCTTTGATGAAGAGACAACTGAGGATATATCTAAAAATGAGGAAGAAGAACTCATTGACACCTTTTTGCAAATCATCCGCAAAGAATCTATTCAGGTCATCATTTTGCAGGATTATAACAAAGGTGTTTTGACCAAAAGAGTTATCAAGCAAATTCTTTTATATGCTACCAAGTCGGGCATACCTGTATGTGTAGATCCGAAAGAGAAAAATTTTTTCGAATACCAAAATGTAGCCCTTTTTAAGCCCAATCTTAAAGAGATTTCTGCCGCGTTGAATATGAGAATTAATCCGAGGGATGTAAACTCTCTCACAGAAGCAGCAGAGGAACTACGAAAGAAAAATCGCTTTAGGAATCTTTTACTTACCTTATCCCAATATGGAGCTTACTACTACAACGAATCCGGCGAGTATGCCTTAGTATCCGTTAAGCCGGTTAACGCAGCCGATGTAAGCGGTGCAGGAGATACAGTTATCGCTGCTGCTTCGCTCTGCTTTGCTCATAAGATGGAACTTTACGATATTACAAGACTTGCCAACCATGTGGCCTCTAAAGTGTGCAAAAGAGTAGGAGTAAGCCCGGCCACTAAAGAAGATTTGAAAGGATTCAGGTAAGCAACGAAAAAACAATTTTTTAATTTACTATCAATTATGGATTGTTACTTTTGGAAAAAAAACTCATGATAAAACTTTACTTCCGTGTCGTACAGACGTTTTTGTTATTTATCCCTATATACCTAACGGCACAACATAATTCCTCCTCACGCTCTGTTTTAGACCCTGCGTACGCACCATTTTATCACGGTGTAGCCAGTGGCGATCCTTTGGCAGACAGAGTGATTATCTGGACACGCATTACCTCTTCTGCACCCAGTGAAACAGTGCAATGGGAAGTAGCCAGCGATCCCAACTTTAACAGTATAGTGAAAAACGGAACCGTAACCACT
>JAVQWQ010000036.1:0-18180 GCA_033578915.1 Chitinophagales bacterium
AAGGCATCTCCAAGATTTGTAGGGCTTTGCTGGGTTCCGTTTCCGGTACCGTTGGGAGTAACATATATTACTTCACAACTTGCAGCCGGAGGTGGGGTACTTGTTGTAATAGTTACTGAAACTGGATCGCTGGAGCAGTTTGCATTATCCAAACCTATTACTTGATAGGTCGTGGTAGAAGCCGGAGAAGCAATAGGATTTGCGCAATTGGTACAACTTAATCCTGTTGCCGGACTCCAGTTAAAAACAGTTGCAGTTGGGCTGCTGGCAGTTAGTTGAACCGAACCACCGCTGCAAATTGTAGCCGAAGGTGGAAAAACCACAACGGTTGGCTTGTCATTTACTTTCACCAAAACATTGTCAGTAGAAAGGCATCCATCTGCGTATCTTAGTGTTACTGTGTAAACAGTAGTGGTAAGTGGAGATACTGTAATATTTTGACCGGGGAATGTATTTATGCCGTCTGTCCAGGTATATGAAACAATATTTGAAGCCTGAGAGGACGCACTCAGTGTTATCTGTTGACCCTCGCAAATTATTTTGTTCCCACCTCCTGAAACGGGTGGATTGGGATTTGGTTTTACAAAAATGGTATATGAATAAACATTCACTCCTCTTAAAGGACAGGCATTATCTTCTACCTTTACTGTGAATGAATAGTTCCCGGTTGGTGTATTTAGCGGGGGAGTCCATGTAAATGTTCCGACCGGACGGTTAGACGAAGTAGTTGTAAATGAAGCTCCTGTAATGGCATTATTCCAATCCATGGATACAATTTGATTGGCATCGGGATCAGCGCTATTAATAGTGAATGAAATTTGTGCGCCTGCACATACAGAGTCAACAAAACGATTACTGCCATTGATACCTGACGCAGTAGGAAGGGTGTTGGTACAGTTTAATATGGTAAATTGAATATCTCGCACTACTGAACCTATTAAGATTCCGTTTCTGTATTCTTCAACCAAAACAGCAGTTACTCCTACCTGCGCCTGGGTAGGCGTGAATGTAATATCGCCATTAGCTGAATTTAAATTAAATCCGGTTGCAGTAGCTATAGGGTTAGTAGGACTGTATGGAGCGTTGTAAGTAACTTGTATCCCGTTAGCATCTCTCGGTGCAATCAATCTGAACACCAGAGAGTCCCCATCGGCATCTGTTACTCCGTGATTATAAATTACATTTTGATTGACACAATAATATGCAACAGGGTCATTTAAAAATACTGGAGAATTGTTACAGGGAGATAGCGTATTATTTAATCTGGATTCTACGAATGTGCTTTGATTAGATGGATTGTTTAAGGTATTGATAGCTGCATTGCGGCAACAAAGATCCCACCACAATACCCAATCTGATCCGCAACCTACCGGAAGATTTAACGTTCCCCGATATACTACTTTTTGAACACCAAACTGACCATTACTGCTTGCACAGCGTGATGGGGTGCCACATAAAGCCGGAATAGGGGTGATATCAGTAGGGCCGGATATCCTGTTGAGGGTTATGCTGCTATTGACATTACATTGCTGCGAGCGAAAATTTAGCGTATGACTCGATTCTGCATCTATACCACCACAATCTCTGTACATGGTTAGATATACCAAATACCTGCCGGGCCCAACACACTCATAGGTAATATTAGCCCCCATAATGTGGGTTGCATACGAAAAATGAAACGTGAATGAAATAAGTGAAAAAACAAAAAATTTTAGCCCCCTTGAGAGTAAACTGTGTTTCATTCAATTATCTTTTAAATAGGCGTTTAAAAATAATAATCCGGAGAACAGATTCAATTTTTTTATTGTTTTTTTAGTGATTCACAATCAATTATAGTTCTTAATAGCATATTATAAAAAATAAATTTTTTGTCTTCTGTTTTAGTAAATCTAACTTTGTTATTTGTGCGACTCATCATCTGTTTAAATATTTGTTTATATTCAATTATTACACACGCTTCTCATTTAGTTGGAGGTGAGTTGTACTACGATAATTTAGGTGGGGGGAACTATCGCATTACGCTCAAATTATATCGGGATTGTAACTGTACCAACTGTGCGCCTTTTGGAGATCCGGAATATATTTCTATTTACAATGCGGGCGGAGACCTTATCAGGCAATTGGCCTTGCCTAAGCCTCCTAATATTGAATTGTTATCGTCGGTAATCAATAATCCATGCCTTGTGGCTACAGATGTTTGTGTTGAGCATGCCATTTATACCGGTGTTACAAATCTTCCTCCGATAGGAGGGGGTTACACTTTGATTTATCAGCGTTGTTGCAGGAATAATACAATAAACAACGTAGTTCAAAATCAAGGCGCTACTTATGTTACACGTATTCCGGGAAGTGATGTAGTACAAAACAGCGCAAATAGTTCTCCGCGCTTTAAAAATTTTCCTCCGATTTTTATTTGTAATAATGCACCTCTCACTTTTGACCATTCTGCAACTGACCCTGATGGTAATGAACTGCGATATACGTTAGTTGCTCCTTTTGATGGAGCTACGGAGGTGTGTCCTGATCCCAGCCCGGCTTCAGCACAACAAGGAAATTGCCCTACAGTACCATTCCCATACGGACCGGTTGTTTATACGGGTATTTTTAACGAAAAGAATCCAATGAATGACCCTCCCAATAATGGAGTGATGAAAATTGATTCGCTTACCGGCATACTTACAGTTACTCCCAACCGACAGGGACAATATGTAGTAGGCGTAAGAGTGGATGAATACAGAAATGGTGTGCTTATTAGCTCAGTGATAAGAGATTTTCAATTTAATGTAGTGCAATGCAATATCCCTATTGCCGAAATTCCAGCAATTTCCTATGATCCGGCTACCGGAATAGGTATTTACAGGATTGAATGCAAAAACAATTCAGTAAATTTTATTCCTAACATCTATAATCCACCACCGGTCAATAATCCGGTATCTGTGTTTTGGGACTTTGGGGTACCCGCGCTCACCGACGATACCTCTAACCAGCCTAATCCTACTTATGTTTATCCAGACACCGGGACATATTTGGTAACTTTAATTGTAAGTAAAGTAATCAATAATCAAGGATGCTACGATACCGCAAAAGCATTTGTAAAAATATACCCGGTTTTAACTCCTGATTTTGTATTTCCCGGAAATGTACGAGACACTTGTCAGGGAGTGGAATTAAAACTTTCTGACGCCAGTGTTTCTACATCGGGCAAAATCATATCCTGGTTTTGGAATTTTGGAGATGGAACAACAAGTGCTCAGCAAAATCCTTCCAAGAATTATCAGAATCATGGAAGTTATACGATCACATTAACCGTACTTAATGAAAAAGGTTGCAGAGATGCGGTTTCTAAAAATGTAAATGTTTACCCATTGCCGGTTGCTGATTTTTCCACTCAGGCAGTTTGCATTAATCAGCCAACAATATTTACTGATGCTTCTACCATTTCTCCACCGGGCACCATCACATCCTATTCGTGGAATTTTGACAATGTATCCAACTCGCAGAGTCGTTCACCAGTTTTTGTTTTTCCCAGTGCAGGGCAGAAAAATGTTTCACTGATTGTGCGGAGCGATAAAGGGTGTGCTGATACCATTGAAAAAACTGTTCAGGTGAACCCTTTGCCACAAATATCGCTACAGCCTAAGCTTTTGAGGCTGTGTCCAGGGAAGAAAGAACAGGTTTTTGCTTCCGGCGGCGTAAGCTATATTTGGTTTCCTTCTACCTATTTAGATAATCCCACATCGTCATCTCCATTTGTTTCTTCACCGGATTCAAACATCACTCTTGTGGTTCAAGTTACTGACAACAATGGGTGCTCTAATAAAGACAGCCTGCGAGTAGAAGTTTTTCCAAGGCCAAACGTGGATGCAGGACCCGATACATCAGTTTGTCTGAATCCGGGAAGTTTTCGCGACAGTGTGATGCTTGTGGCAACTGGCGCTGCAACCTATGTGTGGACTCCTTCGGAAGGGCTTAACGATAGTACAGTTTTCAATCCTATCAGCCGCCCCAAAAGAAACACTACCTATTACGTAACCGGTACAGACCTCAACGGATGCAGCAATACAGATTCGGTGAGGGTTTATTTTCTTGACCCTTCTATAAATCTAATACTCGAAGATGATAAGCCAATATGTGTAGGGCAGGAGGGCAGCGTTACGGTAGTAGATCAGGGTGCCTCCGTTTACTTGTGGTCTCCGCCCGATTACGTATCCAACCCCACTATTTTCAATCCTAAATTTTATCCACCCGTAAGTACTCAATACATTTTAAACGTCAGCAATTATTGCTATACCAAAAATGATACGGTAGTAATAACGGTATATGATATTCCTGAGGTGGAAGCCGGTAATGACACCTCTATTTACAGAGATTTGCCTGTAAAATTAAATGGTTACACCAACGGAACAGATTATTATTGGTTTCCGGGCAATAATGTAGTATCTCCCTTTCAACTCAATACGCTTGCTTACCCAGAAAAGTCTCAATGGTATTATTTATATGCCTTTAATCCTGCCGGCTGCGTGGCCGTAGATTCGATATTCGTTACAGTTATTCCAATGACGCGCGTTCTTTTGCCAACCGGTTTTTCTCCAAATGGAGATGGTATCAACGACATTTTTAGAGTAACACAATTTTTAAATATCAAAGAACTTAAATGGTTTAGAGTTTTCAATCGCTGGGGAGAAATGTTGTTTGAAACAAAGAATTTACAAGAAGGATGGGACGGGACCTTCAAAGGATCGCCACAACCGCTGTCGAATTATGTTTGGACTTTAAGGGCAATTACTAAAGATGGAGAAGAAATTAATCTCAGCGGGAATATTACATTAGTTCGATAGGCAAAGAACAGCTCTCTTTCATTGCGGAGGCAGGACTCGAACCTGCGACCTTTGGGTTATGAGCCCAACGAGCTACCAACTGCTCCACCCCGCGATTTTCAAATGCAAAGCTAATGATATACAGCATATTGGATAATTAAAATATTAAAAAATCTTTTTCGTGATTTTAAGATATTATCTCAGCAAAACCTGGTGGTACAGACGAAATGGCCCCTGCTCACACATCAAACATTAAAGTGATGGGATATGAGTTGTTTCGCTGTAAATGCATTGTAAAGATTAAAAAACCTTTTAGGTCACCTTAATCATTATTAATTACTTAAATCCTTCACTGCTAAGGTAAGGCGGCTAACACATACTAGTTTATCTTCTTCGTTGGTAATTTTGATGTCCCAAACTTGTGTGGTTCTGCCCAGATGGATTGGCCTGGCTGTGCCAATCACCCAACCTTCTCTAACCGGGCGAATATGGTTGGCATTGATTTCAAGGCCGACTACCATTTGCTTCCCATATTCCACGCACAGGCTTCCGGCTACACTGCCCAGGGTTTCTGCCAACACACAACTTGCCCCACCGTGCAGTATTCCAAAAGGTTGTTTTGTTTTCTCATTTACAGGCATGCGGGCGCGGAGAAAATCATCTCCATATTCAATCATCTCTATTCCCATAGTATCGCTGGCGCCTTTGCCGCGCCATCCATTGAGGATTTCTAAATCAGGTGTGGTTTTCCAGATTGCGCTCATAATGCATATTTGTTTTTATGTATTTAGTTACTCTACGATACTGCTTGTATCAATCAATATTTCTCTTTGAGGCATGACAGCGGGAATATAACCTCCGCGCAAAAAAACCTTTGATGCTTTGTTTTTGACCAAAAAATTTACAAAGCCTAAGCTTAATTTATTTCTATAATCTGTGTTTACGTAGTTTATAGGTAACACTAACGGATAACATCCTGTGAAAATATCATTTGGGTTTGCGTAAACTATCTGTAATGTATCAAAGCAATTTCTGGATATTTTTATCATCTCTATTTGTTTCAAAATATTCTGAGCAGTGGAAGAAAATTCATCGGCGATGTGAGAATAATCAATTATTCCGATGGTTTTGGGTTTACGGTTTACATAATACAACACACTGTCTATGTTTTCCATGGCAAAAATATTTTTGCCAAATTGATTGATATTGAGCGCTTTTGAAATGGCTGCAAGACGGTCGTTTTTCTTTCCTTCCAACACTATCGTAACCTCGGGATTATTGAATAGCGTTATAAATGAATCATAAGGAATGACTGCCCGGCTAGACTTGGCAGATACCAGCGCCAAAGCGCTTTTTGCGACAATGTGTTCTTTGCAAAGAAATGAATCAACTGTTTCAATTTGTTTCTTTTCTGCATCGCTAAGCTTGCGCATAATAATTGATGTACGCGCTTTTCCGCTGAGAAGAAAAGTAATAATGTCGCGTTCGGGCATATAAACAGGTTGGATATCAGCCTGTGGGTAGTAGTGTTCAAATACTTCGATTTGTTGCTCCAAAATAGGGCGCAACTGCTCATCGCAATACAGTTGCAGCTTGCCTGTGTTTTTTTCTTCTATGCTTGGATAATATTCGATTTTTGCTGCATCGTTGCAGGCAATGAAACTTAATAGTACGATAACAATTAAAAGCCTGCTATTACAAATCTTCTTCATACCGCCTAGCTCGTTTATATTCCTGATAAAAGGTGAGGAAACGATAACTTCCATAGATCAAAAGTAATGCCCCGAAAACAAGTCTGGTATTTACATCTGCACCATTGGTAACAGAGGGGATGTATATGATTACCAAACCAGTAACGCCAAATACAATAGAAAAAAGCAGACGGAGCATTACAGCAGGATACCTGCTTAAAATTTTGAAGAAGCTGTTCACGTATTTGTTCAACTTTAGCAACGCATAGTTAAGCAATAAAAGTTGAACATTTTTCGTTAAAATAAGTTTGAAAAGTTAAACAAAAACAACATGCCCGCAGCAGATATTCTTCTTAACGAAAAAAAGTATGTGCCGTCCGCCTTTGATAACATTGCCAGGCGATACGATTTAGCTACCTGGTTTAGCAGAAATTATCAAACCGATCTCTTTCGCAGTGTAGAAAAAGTGTCTGACATTCCCGCCAAACGCATCCTCGACTTGTGTTGCGGCACCGGTAAATCTACGCTTGCCATAAAGAAATTTTTTCCGGAGGCAGAGATTACGGCTGTAGATAATTCTCCGGAAATGCTTAAAGTAGCTGAAGAAAAAGAAGAACTTCGCGGTGTAAAGTTTGTGCAGGCAGATGCCATGGAACTCGACTTTCCCGATGCGCATTTTGATATTATATTCATGGCATACGGCATTCGCAATATGCCCGACCCTGTGAAATGCCTGAATAACCTGAAAAGAATGCTTCGCCCCGGCGGTGCGATATGTTTCCATGAATATATTCTCTCCGATGGCTGGTGGCCAAGAATTTACTGGAGTATTCTCGGCTATGGATTTATTTTGCCATTCTGTTCTGTCCTCACCGGCGACTTTTCTATTTTCAGATATCTCATACATAGCGTACTGAATTTTTTCAAGCTCAGTGACTTTTGTAAAACGCTGCAGCGAAAAGGCTTTTATGAAGTAAAGTGGTATGTTTTGCCCGGCTGGAGAGCACCTATATTAAAAACGGTGGTTGCAGTAAAATGAAGGTTTTGTGTAGATTGCTCGAAAGGACTATCAATTCTTAAATTGGCACGACATTAAAGTTGATAGATTGTGATATTAATAGTTGAATTACATCTCAGAACCGGGTTAGTAAAGGAACCTTATATAATAAATTAATTTTTTACTTTTTTAAAATTATATAAAGACTTTAAGAACACAAGAATTATAAGAACACAAGAATTAAATGCTATGTTAAGTAGTTTAAATAACAACGATTAATGTACAAACAAATGTATATTGATTCTTTTTAGTTGAATTTAAATAAAATGTGATTTAGAATAAAGTTATTCAAGTCAATTTAATAAATGTTTAGGAGCTAAGTGTTACCAAAATATTATTCTTACCCGGTATTGAACTAAACGTTTAGATCAGGATTATTAGAATCATACTAATCAATGCTTTGTGTTATCAAAACCACTAGTTTTAAAACTGTGTCTTCTGTAATAAATTGGCTTTTGGCAGAGGTTTCCTCTGATAAAAGGGCTTATTTAGCTATCGTTATGATTTAATATCCACACGAATAATTTCAATCAAACAAAAGTTTACCAGATTGATTAGTTGCAAGTTGTAATTTAATGAGGGTTTAAGTTTTTTGGATAAGGATGATGATTAAAGCGAAGCAAACTTTATTTTGTGCCGGGTGAGGGATGCGGAGGGCGCGAACGGAGTGAGCGGCCGCGACCGCGCTGCGCTTCGACAGGCTCAGCGATCGGGCAGCGCGGTCGCGGCGGGAGCGAGAGCGTACCCCGTAGCAGCCCGGCCACCGCGGCCGAGACCCTGAGCGGAGCGAAGGCCGAGGCCGTAGTGGACACCCCCTATAAAATATCTTATCTCATAAGTGTTTTTAAATTTCAGCTTAATTGCTACTTTTCCTTGCATGAATGAGCATGAGAAGTGGATTGAGTATGCGGTACGCCTGAGCGCAGAAGGTATGCGCGGAAAGCATGGAGGACCCTTTGGGGCGGTTATTGTAAAAGGAGGGAAGGCGGTAGGTATCGGCTACAACAAGGTAACAAGCGAATGTGATCCCACAGCCCATGCTGAAATTGTGGCTATTCGTGAGGCTTGTCGTACACTTGGCACATTTACGCTCGAGGGTTGCGAGATTTATAGCAGTTGTGAGCCTTGTCCAATGTGCCTGGGCGCTATCTATTGGGCAAAGTTAGACAAGCTATATTATGCCAATACGCGGCACGATGCGGCTGATGCCGGCTTTAGTGATGATTTCATCTATAGTGAGCTTGGGTTGCCTCACGGCCAAAGAAGCATTCCTTCGCAACATATTGATTTTCCCGGCGCGAAAGAGGTTTTTGCTGAATGGCTCCGTATGCCCGATAAGATACTGTATTGAACTTGTTATTGCCGTCATTTGTTTTTGGAACATGGATGATGCTATTGCGGTTTTTTGGTTTCGCCGCGACCTGCGACTCGACGATAATGCAGGCCTGTATCATGCTTTGAAATCGGGACTACCTGTTTTACCACTATTTATTTTTGATACTAACATACTCGATGAGTTGGAGGATAAAGCTGATAAAAGGGTTTTATTTATCCACCAGGAGTTGCATAGATTAGATGAACAGTTGCGCGAATACGGCTCTGCGCTAAGGGTTGAAGTTGGAACTCCGGTTCAGGTGTGGAGGCAACTGATTGAGAAATTAAACATTGAGAAAGTTTTTACTAATCACGACTTTGAGCCTTACGCCATTGAAAGGGATGCTCTGATAAAAGAGCTGCTTGGAGAAAAAGGAATATCCTTTCACACGTACAAAGACCACGTGATTTTTGAAAAGAATGAAGTGGTGAAAGAAGACGGCACTCCTTATACGGTGTTTACGCCATACAGCCGTAAATGGAAATCGAAACTTTCTCCTTTTTATTACAAAAGCTATCCTACGCTGAAATATGCTCATAATTTTTTGAAGTGGAGTAGTTCAGGTATTCCAGCGCTGGAGTCATTTGGCTTTAAGACTTTTTCTTTTACTTTTCCGGAGAGAGTGGTAAGGCACGATGTGGTTGTGCACTATGGCGAAAGGCGAGACTTTCCTGCCGTAAACGGCACATCGCGTTTGGGCATACACTTGCGTTTTGGAACGCTAAGCGTTCGCAA
Source organism: Chitinophagales bacterium (assembly GCA_033578915.1). Taxonomy (GTDB): domain Bacteria; phylum Bacteroidota; class Bacteroidia; order Chitinophagales; family LD1; genus UBA7692. The sequence goes on from JAVQWQ010000036.1 coordinate 9,676, forward strand.
GTTACTGGCTTATGCGCTGGATAAAAGTCCTTCGTTTGTCAATGAGCTCATCTGGCGTGATTTCTATCAGATGATTCTATGGCATTTTCCACATGTGGCACATAGCGCTTTCAGGGCAGAGTACAACAACATTGAATGGGAAAACGATACGGAAAAATTTATGCGATGGTGCAACGGGCAAACCGGTTACCCTATTGTTGATGCCGGCATGCGCGAGCTAAACGAAACCGGATATATGCACAATCGCGTGCGCATGATTACTGCGAGTTTTTTGACCAAACACTTGCTGATAGACTGGCGCTGGGGAGAAGCCTATTTTGCAGCCAAGCTTTTAGACTTTGACCTTGCTGCCAACAATGGCGGCTGGCAATGGGCGGCTGGTTCAGGTACCGATGCAGCGCCTTATTTTCGTATTTTTAATCCATCGTTGCAGATGCAAAAGTTTGACCCCAATGCTTTATATGTGAAAAAATGGGTGCCGGAATGGGGCACAGACCGATATGTAAAGCCTATCGTACAGCACGAAGTGGCACGTAAGAAAGCTCTGGAGGTTTACAGCAGGGCAGTGAGAATAGAGAAAGAATGAGTAATGTTTTTTAAAATGAATTATGATACTGGATGTGTTTATTTAATGATATATGTGTTTAACGACTGTTTGTAACTTAGTAATAAATCAAAATTACTTGCCGCATTTTCGGATTGTATGATATATTCTTCTAAATATATTGCTCAGGCAGTTGCAGAGTTCAAAAAATTGCCGGGTATAGGTGAAAAGACCGCGCTCAGGCTTGTGCTGCATCTCTTAAAACAAGATATGGAAAAAGTAAAGCTCTTCAGCGAAGCTATTAGCAACCTGAGCACAATGATTAAATACTGCTCTGAGTGCCACAACATCAGCGATGAAGAAATTTGCCCTGTTTGCAAAAATCCGCAGCGCGACCGCTCAACTATATGCGTAGTAGAAACTATTCGCGAGGTAATTGCCATAGAAAATACTGGTGTTTACAACGGAGTATATCATGTATTGGGAGGTTTGATTTCTCCGATTGACGGAGTTGGCCCTGAGTCACTAAATATTGATTCTTTGATTAAAAGAGCGGAAAATCAAACCGTGCGCGAAATTATCATGGCGTTAAGCCCTACAATGGATGGAGATACGACAATATTTTTCATATCTAAAAAGATTGCTGATTTACCTCATATTAAGATTACTTCTATTGCACGAGGCGTATCTTTTGGCGGAGAGTTGGAATACACCGATGAGCTCACCTTAGCAAGGTCAATAGCCACACGCACCCCTTATGAATTTTATCTTGTCAAAAGCTGAACCTGTCGTTATGCCTGCAAATCTGTATCTTTGCAGCAGTGAAATTGATTTATAAACCCGGAGACCAGAAAATCTACACGCATAAGGTTTGCGCCGAAGATTTTGCATCATTCCATGGTAAGATAGTTCATCGGGTCTATGCCACCTACGCAATGGCTCGCGATGCTGAATGGGCCGGGAGGCTTTTTGTGCTCGACATGAAAGATGAAACAGAAGAAGGTATTGGCACTTTTGTCCATCTTGTACACCATGCTCCAGCCTTTGAAGGCGAGGAGGTAACATTTACAGCTACGCTGCAAAGCATAAATGGAAACGAAATAGTTTGCAACATAGAAGCAAAGAGTGGTAGTAAATTAGTTGCCACCGGCTCCACAGGCCAGAAAATAGTGTCTTTGGCAAAACTGCAAAGTCATTTTGAGCGAATGAGGATAAAACAATGAATAAGACAGAAATAAAAATCGTTAATCGTGAGGCGCGATATGCCTTTGAGCTATTAGAAATATTTGATGCCGGTATTGTGCTGACTGGCACAGAGGTGAAGAGCCTGCGCAACGGTGGAGGTAGTTTCAATGATGCCTATTGCCTGATGAAGGATGGCGAGCTATGGCTCAAAAATCTTCATATACCGGAGTATGCGCAAGGAAGTGTTTTCAACCACCAGCCCACACGATTAAGAAAGCTGTTGCTCAAAAAGAAGGAATTAAAAAGAATTGATGGCAAAATAAGAGAGAAAGGGCTAACGGTTGTGCCTGTTGAATTATATCTGAGCGAAAGAGGTTTTTTTAAAGTAAAAATTGCCTTGGCAAGAGGAAAAAAATCTTATGATAAGCGTGAAACGGTGAAAGAGCGTGAGGCTATGAGAACCCTTGAGCGGGTGAGAAAATATGCCCGGTAATAAATAGTTTGGCTTCACTTTTGCGCCTTCCTTTATTTTTGAGCTGTTTATGCAAAGAGAGTTACTTAAAGATATTGACTTATCCCATCCGGTTTTTGAGGCAGTAAAAGAAGCGGCAAGACAGTTGCAGGTCGAGACCTATGTAGTAGGAGGTTATGTCCGCGACCAACTACTCGGAAGGCCATGTAAGGATATAGATTTTGTATGTGTGGGAGAGGGTACTGCTTTAGCAAAAGCTGTGGCTGCCCTGCTTAGCCCCGATATTCAAGTGGTGGTATATAAGAACTTTGGCACTGCAAACTTCAAATGGGCGGGTATGGATATTGAGTTTGTTGGTGCAAGGAAAGAATCATATCGTTCTGACTCCCGCAAGCCAATTGTAGAGCAAGGCAGCTTGATGGATGATCAATACAGGAGAGACTTTACAATCAACGCGCTGGCCATATCATTAAACCAAGAAAACTACGGGCAGATAGTTGATAGCTTTGGAGGGTTGAAAGATTTAGAAAATAAAATTATTCGCACCCCGCTCGACCCTGATGTAACTTTTTCTGATGACCCTTTGCGCATGATGCGTGCCATAAGGTTTGCTACCCAACTTGATTTCGATATATTTCCGGAAACCTATCAGGCAATTTCTCGAAATGCTTCGAGACTTTCAATCGTATCGCAGGAGCGCATTACAGATGAACTCAACAAAATAATACTTGCCAAAAAGCCGTCTAAAGGCTTTTTAATGCTTGAAGAGACTGGCCTTCTTTCGATGTTTTTTCCTGAGTTGCAGGCGTTAAAAGGCGTAGAAAATTATGAAGGCAAAGGGCATAAGGATAACTTTTATCACACCTTGCAGGTTTTAAATAATGTGTGCAAAACATCTAAAGATCTCTGGCTTCGCTGGGCTGCGTTGCTGCATGATATAGCCAAGCCGGCAACAAAAAAATTTGTGCCCGGCGAAGGATGGACCTTTCATGGCCATGAAGTGCTGGGCAGCAAATGGGTGCCTAAAATTTTCAGGCGGTTAAAACTTCCCATGGGTAGCGAGATGAAATTTGTCCAGAAAATGGTTTTACTGCATCTCAGGCCAATAGCGCTTACCAAAGAAGAAATCACAGATTCTGCGGTGCGCAGGCTTATTTTTGAGGCAGGCGATGACCTGGAAGCCTTACTCATGCTTTGCGAGGCAGACATAACAACCAAAAACAGGCTAAAACAAATCAGATACCTCGAGCGATTTGAAAGGGTTCGCCAGCGGATTCAGGAGGTAGAAGAAAAAGATAGAATAAGAAATTTTCAACCTCCCATATCAGGTGAGTTGATAATGCAGACCTTTGGCATTGGCCCATGTAAAGAAATTGGTATTATAAAAGAGGCAATTAAAGAAGCTATTTTGGAGGGACATATTCAGAATGATTTTCATCAAGCTTATCAAATGATGTTAGAAATTGGGAATCGTTTGGGCCTAAAACAGGTAGTACAATAATTAAACCTTTTGCAAAACCTTGAATAATAGGATAATCAAAATTTGGCCTGAAAAAGTTTCTTGTCAAAATTTAAATATGAGATTGGATGTATATCTTGTAAATGAAGGTTTTTTTCCATCGAGGGAAAAGGCTAAACTAGCCATTGAAAAAGGTTTTGTAAAGGTGGAAATGACAAATAGCCGATAAGGCCGGATTTTCAATTAGTGGTTCGGATAAAATTGAGGTTGGCTCAAATGAACTCATCAAATACGTGAGCGTTGGCGGATTGAAGCTGGAAAAAGCCATACGCGAATTTTCTCTCGACTTTACCGGAAAAATTGTTTTAGACATAGGGGCAAGCACCGGCGGATTTACCGATTGTGCTCTTCGACATGGAGCTGCATTGGTTTATGCTATTGATGTAGGGCAGAATCAGCTAGCTGATTCATTAAGGAATCATTCAAATGTTATCTCTTTTGAAAAAATGAACTACAAGGATTTTTATTTAGATGAAAAAGTTGATATCGTAGTGATGGACATATCTTTCACCTCACAAAAACCGGTATTTTCACATATATCACGATGGCTTAAACCGGGCGGTTGGCTTATATCGCTTATCAAGCCGCAGTTTGAAATGTCACAGAGAATGCACTTTGAACATGGCATCATTAAAAATGAAGAAATTCATCAAATGGTGATAAATAGTGTTATAGAACACGCGGCAAAACATCAGTTGGAATTACAAAAAGTAACCTCTGCTCCCGAAGGAGTAAATAAAAACAAAGAGTTTTTGGCATGGTTTGTCTTCAATAGCTCATGATAAGCCAAATTCAAATCTGGTAAGCAATAAACTATTGTTTTTTGTCACTTAAAAAGTTCTTTTGTTTGTAATAATGTTTGTTACTAGAACTATCATCAAATAAAGATTTAATTCGCGTGCATGTACGAAAAAATCCTGATTGTTGATTTTGGCTCTCAATATACACAACTTATTGCCCGCAGGATCAGAGAATGTGAAGTGTATAGCGAAATTGTTCCCTATAATCATATTCCTTCTCTAACAGACGATATCAAGGGAATTATTTTAAGCGGCAGTCCTGCCAGTGTGCGCGATCCGGATGCGCCCAAAATTGATACTGCTACGCTCATCAGGCAAAGGCCTGTTTTGGGAATATGTTACGGAGCTCAGTTGATTGCCAGTCAACATCATGGAGAAGTTGAAAAAAGCGATAAAAGGGAATACGGCAGGGCGCATCTTGAGATATTGTCTTGCGAAAATCCACTTCTCAAAAATATAACCAATAAAAGTGTGGTATGGATGAGTCATGCTGATACTATCCGAAAGGCCGGTAATGGATTTGAAGTTATTGCAAAGAGCGATGGGGGAGTAATTGCTGCATTTGCTGCTGTTGATAAAGTTTTTCCACAACCTGTTTACGGGCTGCAATTTCATCCGGAAGTGTATCACTCTGCGGAAGGACATCGTATTCTAAGCAATTTTTTGTTTGAAGTATGCCAAATTAAACAGAGATGGACTCCTGCATCCTTTGTTCAATCATCTGTTGAAGAAATCAGAAAAACAGTGGGCGATGAGAGTGTTCTGCTGGGTTTGAGCGGAGGCGTTGATTCCTCTGTTGCTGCTTTACTTTTACATAAAGCTATCGGACACCGGTTGGTTTGTGTCTTTATAGATAATGGACTACTTAGAAAAAATGAGTATGACCATGTTTTGGAGCAATATCGCTCGCTAGGGCTCAACGTAGTGGGAGTTAAGGCGGCTGAAAATTTTCTTAAAGCACTAAAGGGCGTGACCGACCCGGAACAAAAGAGAAAAATTATTGGAAGAGTGTTTGTAGAAGTCTTTGAAGAAGAAGCCAAAAAACACCCGGAAGTAACATGGTTAGCGCAGGGAACTATTTATCCGGATGTAATTGAGAGTGTAAGTGTCAAAGGGCCTTCTGCCACAATAAAATCTCACCACAATGTTGGAGGGCTACCTGAAAAGCTGCATCTGAAAATTTTAGAACCTTTGAGATATCTGTTTAAAGATGAGGTTCGAAAGGCAGGAAAGGAACTTGGCTTACCGGAAGAAATCTTGAACAGGCACCCTTTCCCGGGCCCGGGATTGGCTGTGCGTATTTTAGGAGAAGTAACTGCAGAAAAGGTAGCGCTGTTACAAGAGGCTGATCACATATTTATTCAAAATCTGAAATCTTTTGGTTTGTATCATAAGGTGTGGCAAGCCGGTGCCATCCTTACATCCGTAAAGAGCGTGGGTGTGATGGGCGATGAACGCACCTACGAAAACCTTATCGCTTTACGAGCAGTTGATTCTACTGATGGTATGACTGCAGACTGGAGCAGGCTGCCATATGAATTTTTAGCTAAAACTTCTAACGATATTATTAATAATGTTAGAGGAATAAACAGAGTGGTTTACGATATCAGCAGTAAGCCTCCTGCAACAATTGAATGGGAATAATTATTTGAAATATGAATTGGCACAGAAGTATTTTCGAAGAAGAGCACGAGTTGTTTGCGCAGAGTGTGCGCGAATTCGTAGCAAAAGAAATAACTCCTTATCATCCGAAGTGGGAGAAAGACAAAATGGTGAGCCGTGAAAGCTGGCAAAAGCTTGGAGAGGCAGGATTTTTATGTATGCAGGTGGATGAGGCTTATGGAGGTTTGGGAATAAAAGATTTTCGTTACAATGCCATTTTTATCGAGGAACTAGGGCATAGTGGATGCGGCGGCCCTGCAGTTGGTTATCCTTTACATTCAGATATTGTTTGCCCGTATATAGAGCATTACGCTACCGAAGAAATTAAAAAGAAATGGCTTCCTAAAATGGTTAAAGGAGAAGCTATTTCAGCCATTGCGATGACTGAACCGGGGGCAGGCAGCGATCTGCAGTCTATTCGTACCACTGCGCTTGATAAAGGAGATTACTATTTGCTGAACGGATCTAAAACATTTATCACTAACGGATATCTGAGCGATATCGTTGTGGTTGCTGCTAAAACAGACCCCTCGCAAGGCGCAAAGGGGATAAGTCTTCTTTTGGTTGAGGCTGGTATGAAAGGGTTCAGCAAAGGCAAACCTTTTGAAAAAGTCGGTCTTCATGCTCAGGATACTTGTGAATTATTTTTTGAAAATGTTGAAGTTCCGAAAGAAAACCTTTTAGGGAAAGAAGGAGAGGGTTTCAAATATCTTATGACGGAATTGGCACAGGAAAGACTCGTAGTCGGACTTGCCGCAATTGCATTGGCTGAAGCTGTGTTTGCTTCAACCGTTCAATATACTAAAGAGCGCGTTGCCTTTGGCAAACCTATTTCTGCATTACAAAACACGCGGTTTAAATTGGCTGAAATGGCAACAGAAATATCAGTAGGTAGAATTTTTGCCGACAGGTGTTTGATATTACATTGCAATGGACAACTTGGGCCTGCAGAGGCAAGTGCATGTAAATACTGGCTTACAGAGCTTCAATGTAAAGTCGCAGATGAATGTGTTCAATTACATGGTGGATATGGTTACATGTGGGAATATCTTGCAGGTCGTGCATGGGCCGATGCAAGAGTGCAAAGAATATATGCAGGTACTAATGAAATTATGAAAGAAATCATAGCAAGAGACTTAATCGGCAAATAACTACTTATAACAACTGTCCTAAAAAATGCTTCAAGCGCTCTGCTTCTGCATAAATAAATTCTTTAGTAATATTTTCTGTTTGATTTATCCTTCCCAATACGGGCAGTTGAGAGTATTTTTCTATAATACTTTCTGAAGATGGAGTCTCGACACCATTAAATAAAATACCCAGCGTTTCTAAACCTGTCGCCTTTAGAGCAGAACAAGACAGTAACGTATGATTTATGCTACCTAGATAATTCTTTGACACGAGTAATACCGGAATATTCCACCTCTTGATTAGATCAATTAAAAGAAACTCTTCATTTAGTGGTACCATGAGGCCGCCGGCTCCTTCGATAATCAATACGTTATCTGTTTCGGGAATGTTGATTTTTTCTATGTGGATGTAATCGTTCTCCAAGCTGGCCGCGTAGTGCGGTGATACAGGTTCTCTATAGCAATACGATGAGGCGTGAACCACTACATCGCCTCCGCATACATATCTTATAAAATCCGAATCAGTACCTTCTATGCTGCCGGTCTGCACCGGTTTCCAATAATCAGCTTTCAGAGCTGTACATATTATTGCTGAGGCAACGGTTTTCCCTACATTAGTATCTATTCCAGCGATGAAAATTCTTTTTTGCTTACTATTCATTATTGTATATTTTCTTTAAGGATATGAATAATTCTTCGATTTGTTCGAATGTGTTAAAGCTATGAAGGCATATGCGCAAACGTTCTTTCCCCTTAGGAACGGTAGGGGAAAGAATTGGCCGTATTTCAAATCCTTTATCAATTAATTTTAAAGATAAATTTCGGCATTTATCATTCCCAGGTATAATTACAGTTTGAATAGCCGAGTTACTTTTAGAAATTTCATTACCGAAGAGGTTTTCATATTGATTGCTGAAGAATTTTATTACCTCATTCAGTTTTTCTCGCTGAGCATGGCAAGCTGCGGTAGCCATAAACTCGTAGCTTGCATATATAGCCACTAAGGAATGTAGTGGCATTGCAGTTGAAAAAATAAACGGGCGACAGTAATTTATAAGGAAGTGTTTAGTTACTTCATTGCATAATACGACTGCTCCGTGAACACCGGGTGCTTTCCCAAAAGTGTGAATGCGGACAAATATATCGCGATGCAAGTTCTGCATTTGAGCAAGGCCTTCCCCTTTTTGTCCATA
>JAVQWQ010000037.1:0-17967 GCA_033578915.1 Chitinophagales bacterium
TGCAGGCGCGTGCGCTCTTACCGCACGTTTTCACCTTTGCCCTGATGCCATGTACATCAGGGTAGTTATTTTCTGTGGCACTGTTCTTCCCGGCCTTGCAGCCGGAACCACCCGTTAGGTGGCACGGCGCTCTGTGTTGTCCGGACTTTCCTCTCCGACAAGCGTCGAAGCGACAGAGCGGTGTGCAACATTATAAAATTAATCATTTCATTTACAATTATATAATATTTTAAATCAAAAACTTTTGAAGTATCTGTGCGCATAGCTTTTGATGCCAAAAGAGCATTCAACAATTTTACCGGTTTGGGAAATTATAGCAGAATCCTAATAGAGGCGCTTGAGAATTTTTTTCCCGAGCATGAATACTTTCTGTTTACGCCGGGCCTTCGCGAAGAATTAATAGATGCCTTTTCGTTTTACTCGCCTATAATTTTACCACAAAAAAAAATTTATAGAATCTTTCCATTCCTTTGGCGTTCATGGAGTATAGCAGAAGATTTACATAAACTAAAAATAGATGTTTTTCACGGGCTGTCCAATGAAGTTCCTTTTAGTGTTCGCTCAGTGCGTGCTAAAATTATCGTAACTATACATGATTTGCTGTATTTAAAATATCCTAATGACTTTCCGCTCACTGACCGGATGATGTTTGATCTAAAGACACGATTTGCATGCAAGCATGCTGACTTTGTTATAGTGAACAGTTATCAAACACAAAAAGATTTAATCAATCTTTTGCGTGTTCCGGATAAAAAAATTATGAGAATACCTCTTGCGATTAGCAATTTATTTATTAAACCGATAGATGAAACGAGGCTAGTACAAGTAAAAAAAAGCTATGCTTTGCCGGATTTTTTTTTGTTGCAGCCGGGAACATTTCTTAAAAGAAAAAATCATCTTCTTACGCTGCAGGCTATAAAAATGTTGCAGAATGAGATGCCAGAGCTCTGTCTTGTCTTAACCGGGGGCGGAGGGAACTATAGAAATGAAGTGATGAATGCCATTAAAAAACTTGGTTTGACCAAAAAAGTGATGCTGCTTCGTAATATATCTGTTGAAGATATGGTATCTATCTATAAAATGGCTTCTGCTGTTGTGTATCCTTCTCTAGGTGAAGGTTTTGGGTTGCCTATTCTCGAAGCCTTTGCCAGCGGAGTGCCTGTCGTGGTTTCTAATATAGAAGTATTTCGCGAGATTGCTGAAGGAGCAGCTTGCTTCATTGATCCACACAGCGTAAGCGAATTAGTATCATCAATAAATAAAATTCTTAGTGATAAGGGTTATCGCAATACGCTGGTTGAAAAGGGATTTTGTAAAGTGAAAGAATATAATCCTGAGTCGCTAGCGCGATCCACTCAGTCGTTGTACGGAAGGTTATAGCGAATTTCACAGGTCTTTTAAAAAAAGTCAAGTAGATTGGATTTAATCAATAAAAGCCTGAGTAATTAGTTTTTTAGCCTTGTTTACTTATGTTCTATTTCCTGTATTAGATAGATATTTTTTCTTGCCTTTATCGTATAAGAACTGAATTATAATAAACATTAAAAAAAAGTAGGCGATACACAGCCCATTAACGATTAGGTTCCATTTGATTTTCCCTGTTACTAATAAGTACACTATCGGAATGGAAAGCAATGAAATTCCGAGTAACACTAATGCAACCTGCCTGTCGGTCAGTCCTAAATATGCTAGATGATGAGTGATGTGGTCTTTTCCGCCCACAAAGGGAGACTGCTTTCTAAGCAGTCTCCGGATGGTAACAGTTGTGGTATCTATGAGAGGCACGATAAACAAAAGCATGGGCACAATAAATTGCTTAATCTCAAATATAGATTTTGGATAGTCGCGAAAACCCCATATAAAAATAATGCTCGATGCCGCCAGAAACACGCCAAGAAACTGGCTTCCGGTATCGCCCATATAAATTTTAGAAGGATGCCAATTAAAATACAAAAAACCCATAAGCGAACCCAAAACGCCTACCAACATCACTAAATAAAGATTTGCGTTTATGTATCCTGTAGAAAGTATCACAGTCAGCATCCCAACGATAATACAAGCTGACACTGAAGCTGTAATTGCGTCCATATTATCCAGCATATTGATTGAGTTCATCAGCCCGATTACCCACAACACTGTAATAAGATAATCTAAAGAATCTATATTAAACACACGGATATAAACGTCCGAGACTATCAATATATATGCGCAGCTTAGTTGGCCTATAAATTTCACGAGCGGGTTGGTATTATATGCATCATCAGCCAATCCCAATAAAAAACCAAGGCTGGATGCAGCCATTAATCCAATTAATTTTTTATCCAAGAACGTCTGAGCCTCACGCGGAATAGTGCCAATTACCGATATGGAAATAAGAAAAACAATAAAAAATGAAATGCCCCCTATAGCAGGTTTTACTTTTGTGCTCCAGCGCTCCTGGGCGAGGTTTTTATTTCTGCTGCCAAGGTTGAATGAAAATTTTAGGAATAACCAATTTATCAAAAAAGAGAAAAAAACAGCTATGCAGAAAAATATTAACAGAAAAGCAATAAGATATTTTTCCTCAATCATCAGTTATGGTTTAATAGCATTCCATAGTCTTTTGTATAACGGGAGCGCTTTAGCAGGTCGTTCTGGCTCATCTGAATAATATCCAGTTTTGAAACCATACGAAGCGCCATATAAACCGTATCCATAGCCATATCCGTAACCATATCCATAACCGTATCCATAGTCATAGCTATAGGTTTGAGCATATCCTGATGGGCCTCTGCCAAAATCATTTAATACAATACCTAAGTTTCGAATTCCGCTGTCTCTGTAGAGTTTATTTACATTTTCGATAAAGCCTCTATGAGAAAAAGCAGCTCTTAATACATAAATCGGATAATCAGCTTTTTTTAATATACTGATGGCATCAGTAACCAATCCGATGGGAGGAGTATCTATAACTATTATATCGTATTTTGTTTTTAGATATTGAATAAGATTATCCATTTCGTCGCTTAAAAGAAGTTCTGAGGGATTAGGAGGTACAGGCCCGGAGGTAATAACATCAATGTTTGCGGTGCCGCTTGGATTAATGCTTTCTTCGTATGAAGATTGACGGCTTAGGATGGTACTAAGTCCTTTTATACTATCAATTCCAAATATTTTTCCGAGTCTGGGTTTACGCATGTCTGCATCTATGATTACAGTCTTTTTTCCTAACATGCTAAAAATTGCTGCTAGATTAAGTGCAGTAAAGGTTTTCCCTTCTCCGGGTATGGTTGATGTGCAAGCTATTAGTTTTGAACCCGGAGAGCTATTAATGAATTGCAAGTTAGATCTTATAGCCCTATAAGCTTCTGTAATAGTAGATTTAGGGTTTTTTGTAACTACTATTTGCGAGCGTTCCATTGGCGTATTATAACTCGGAATAACTCCAAGCAGTGGTACTTTGCTGTTTGCTTCTATTTCACGTATTGAAATAATGTTCTGATGTAGCAGAAAACGTATTGCTACCAGTAAAGCACTTAACAATATGCCCAAAACGATAGCTCCTAATTTTACCTGCGTTTGTTTAGGCGAGACCGGTACTTTTGGAGTATTTGCATACGATAGCATTACATAATCCGGCACAATACCTGCTGATGCGATAGCATAGTTTGAGCGTTGGTCAAAAAGATTATAAAAGAATTTGCTTCTTGCATCAGCAATTCTGTTGAGTCGCTTTAGTTTTTCCTGCAGCTCCGGCATGTCATAAAGCTTGTTCATTATTTTTCCATACGTTTCCTTTTCCTTACGAAGTATATCGCGGGTGCTTTGTATGACATTATCGGTCCTTTTGAGTAACTGATTTTTTGCGGAAACGATTTGCTTATCAATTATTCTTACTTCAGGGTGATCTTCTGTTCTATCCAGAAGTAAAGCTTCTCTGTTTTTTTGCAAAGCATTAATTGATGCAATATCAGACTCAATAGATATTTCATTTTCTCTAAATCTTAAGATGGGAAGCGTATTAAAATCTTTCGTTTTTTGAATAAGTGCTTTAAAGTTTTCTAATGAATTAATTTTAGATTCGAGGTAGAGAATATTCTCTTCAATAGTTGTAGCTCGTTTTATTAAATTATCGTAAGATTCATTATCAGAAAAGATCTCATTAGTTATTTTAAATCTGGAGAGTGAATCTTGAATTCTTTCCTGGCTTTTTCCGAAAGAGTCAATTTGAGCATCAATAAATGCTATAATATTATCCATCCCTTCCCTTTTCTTTTTAAGGTCGTAATCAATGAATGCTTTAGCCAGCGTATTCGTAATGTCTTTTGAGCGTTCGGGATTTACGTCTCTGCAGGTGATAACCAGGGTTCTGTTGCCAACGTCAATTGGTTCGATTGAAATTTTTGAGATAAGCTCAGATATCAGAGTTTGTCTGTCATTGAATTTAAAGAAATATACTGATGAAAAATCTGAAGGTTCCAGTTTGTTATTTTCAACAGCAATGAATGCTTTGAAATATGGTGTAACAAGCGTATCATTCATGTAGAATTCTTTTTCATACTCTGCTCCTTTAAATGAAAAAGATAAGATAATTTTGCTCTTGTCAAGAAACTTTATATATAACGGTACTCCATAAATATCAGGGTTTATGTAGGAGGGAAATATTTTAAAAGGAGAAGATTTGTATAAATCTTCAGTGATAAATTTGGATTTCCCCTCCTTAAAATAACTAACATCAAGCGGCAACTGGTCTGCAACAATATTCATCAACATGGGGGATTTCAAAACCTCCATCTCTCTGTTTATTTCAGACTGGTCTTTTTCAAAAACAAGATTTTCAATCCCAAGAATCTGAGTAGATTTTTCAGCCTGTAATATCATTCTCGCTGAGGCTTGATAGACTCTGGGAGTATATCGCAGATAGATGAGCGAAGCGAATATGCATAGCGAAATTATTAATATCATCCATAGAACGCTTTTGTTGAGAATATAAATCAAAAGCCCTAGGTTAAAGCCCTGAGGGATGATATTCTGCTGAACGTTGTTTCGGCTTCCTGTCAGGTCTATTTTATTAGTTTCCACTTAGCGATTTTCCTAGTAAGTACAGACTTGTGATAGTAGATACAATAGAAAATAAAACGGTTGTTTCGCTCAACACATCTCTTACGAATCTCCGCCTGGGCTCAATATATATTATATCGTTTGTTTGAACAATAAGATTAGATTTTTGCATGCCTTCTATGGTAGAAAGGTCAATAACAGTAATTTGCGGATTTTTTAAGTCGCCTCGTATCAATTTAACTTTGTATGCTTTGAGTCCAGCCGAAATACCTCCGGATTGGGCTATTACTTCCAGTAAAGTTGTTGGGCTTTGATTAAGGGGCACAACAGAACCCGTTATCCCTTTAAAAAGGAAACATCTCCTGTTTGTAACCCTCACTTCCACAAAAGGATCTACAATGTAAACCGACATGCGCTCAGCAATAAGCCGCTCAAGTTCCCTTTCAGTATATCCTGCCACATTCAAATCTCCGATGACAGGTAAGGTAACATATCCGTCGTAGTCCACGATATAAAAGATACCTAATCCTCCGGTTAGGTTTAAAAAATTTTGAGGACCTACTCTTCCGCCACCAATATCTATAAGGTTAAACCCATCGCGCGAAAAAACTGCGACAGTAATCTGGTCAAATGGTTTTATTACATATTCTTTTATCAGTTTATCTCTGAATTCAAACGTCTGATATTCTTTTTGCTTGAACATGAATTCTGGATAAATGAGCCGGCATGAATACAAACACATTAAATAAAAAATGATTATAAGCCATATAAATAATCTTGTGGCTCTAATTGTCAAACTTTGCATTATGTGCAAAAATAGACGTTTTTTTTAACCTAATTTACGCAGTTAACCTCCCGGATAATAAAGTGGAGTAAAGTTCAGACATATCTGCGCAAAGTCTTTCGTAACCAAACTTCTGTAACACCTCGTCTCTAATGGCTTTACAGGCACCGTTTCGAAGTTCATCATCGTGTATTACCCTTAGGGTTGCAGAGGCAAAAGCTTCCGGTTGATTTTTTTCAACAAGCAAAGCGTTTTTGTTTTCAGACACAATATCTTCAATACCACCTACGCGTGTAGAAACAATAAACTTTCCAGCCGCTTGTGCCTCAATGAGGCTTACCGGTGTTCCTTCGTTGTTGGAAGTGAGTAGAATAATATCAAGTCCGGCATTGCAAATGCTGACATCTTCTATCCATGAAGTAAAAGTGAGCAAAGTTTTTCTCTGCTCGTGCCCTTGCGAAAAATCTATGCCAAGTTCTTTAGCCTCCTGTTCAATTTTTGGGCGCAGTTCTCCATCGCCAATTATGAATGCTCTGATTTTTCTGGTTGTTTGTGCTGAAATAATTTTTAAGGATTTTAAAAAAAGCGAGTGATTTTTTACCGGCACTAATCTTCCAATTATGCCTAACGCGACTTCATCATCCTCAATTTGGTAATGTGAACGAAATATTTTCCTTTTTTCATCCTGATTTTCTACAAAACGTGTAAGGTCAAAGCCCAGTTGTATGATTTTGAATTTATCGCGCGGAGCAACCTTATATTCATCTGCAAGTTCAGACAACTGTTTTGGGCTGAGAGTAATAATTTTTGTTGTTCTTTTTGCCAGGTATCTTTCTATACCTAAAAATATTTTCGTTTTTGCTTGATTAAAATATGAATGAAAAACATGTCCGTGAAAGGTATGAACAATTACAGGAACATTTTCATGCAGAGCGGCCAGCCTACCAACCGCTCCGGCTTTGGCAGCATGAGTATGCACAATATGTGGGCGGAACTCACTAATGATTTTTCTCAAGCGGGCGTATGACTTGTAATCGCGAAAAGGGTTCAGTTCCCTATACATTTCCGGTATATAAACCGGTTCAATTCCAAGTTTCTTTACAATAAATTCTGAACTTTCTTCAGTATCGTCTTTCATGCCCGATACCAATAAAGTTTCGAAATCAGTCATGTATCGTGTAAGGTATGCAGCGTTGTAGGTAGGGCCCCCCAGATTCAGGCGATTGATAATACGGAGTACCCTCGGTTTTTCTTTCATGTTATTAGGTTTTACAAAAATATTTTTTATACCAATGCTGAAAAACTATGAGCGCCCATAAACGCGCATGAACATCTCCCGGATTGGAAGAACACATTTGTTTTAGCATCGCCTTTACCGCATCTGGATTGAAAATGTTTTGAACCTTAATATATTCATCTGCGAGATATTCCTTTTCTATTTTTTCGCGCAGTGCAGTTCGGAACCATTTTAGCAACGGAACCTCAAAGCCCTTTTTCGCCCTGGTGTATAAGGCCTCCGGAAGGTCATTGCGAAATGCATCTTTTAGGATAAACTTTCCTGTGTCGCCTTTTAATTTGTATTCAAATGGCAATGAAAAGGCGTAATTTACAACATGGTAATCCAAAAGCGGTACGCGCACTTCAAGGCTATTGGCCATACTCATGTAGTCCACTTTAACCAGCATATCTCCGGCAAGAACCAGCCTCATATCTGCTAATAAAATGCCATTTAAGTCCTGTTGAGGTAAGGATTTAAGGATAGAAAAGACTTCAGATTTAACCCGGCTGTCAGGAGTAATACTTTTTATAAACAAATTATTAACTTGCATTGCATCGGATATGCTGCACCATCGCCAGTAGCGCTCGGTATATGACAATCTTAATCCTGCAGCATATCGCTTTAGTTGCCTGAAAAAATTGGTGAATCTGCCACTTCGCGATGAGGGCAAAAGCTCAAGCAAGGGATAAGAATGTTTTAACAGAAAATTCACCCAGTTATTCTTTTGACTTTGTGCAGCAGCTTTGTGTTTGTTATACCCTGCAAATAATTCATCACCTCCATCTCCGCTTAGCGCCACCGTTACTTTTTCCCTGGTGTATCTGCATAAAATATTCACCGCAATGGCCGAAGAATCTGCAAAAGGCTCGTCTATGTAATCCAACATTTGCTCCAGATGATCGAGCATTTCATTTGTCGTGATTTTAAAGACAGTATGATTGGTGCGATATAGCTTTGCTACCGAGTTAGCATAATGTGTTTCGTCAAAAAAAGGTTCATCTTTAAATCCTATGCTGAAGGTATTCAGGTTACGTACATGTTTAGCTGCGCAACTTACTACAATAGAAGAATCAATACCACCGCTTAAAAATGCGCCCAACGGCACATCGCTCACCAATCGTCTCTCAACGGCTTCTTCAATTTTACCTTTAAAGTGGATGGGCATGTCATTGTCTACTTGCTGATGGTCCAGAATTACGTTCAATCTGTGATGTATAGTAAACCTTACCATTTTTAAGGATCAGATAGCTTCCGGGCTTGAGTTTTTTGCAATCCTTTAAAACACAGGTTTCTAAAGGAAAATAGTTTAACTGAAAGTAAAAATGAAGCGCAGAGAAGTCAATTTCTTTATGAATGCCAAAGGCTATCAATGCCTTTAGCTCTGAGCCAAAAAGAAATATATCCTGATTTTCGTAATATACTAGAGGTTTTATGCCGTAGCGGTCGCGTGCAATGAATACCTCTCCGGAAAATTTATCGTAAATCGCAAAAGCAAAAAATCCGTTGAGCAAATTCAGGCATTCCTTTCCTTTGAGGATATATAGATTCAACAGCACCTCTGTGTCGCTAGATGTATTGAATTTTACATCCTTCAGGTATTGTTTGCGCAGTTGACGGTAGTTAAATATTTCTCCGTTAAAAATGATAACATACCTTCCTGTTGCATCAGTAAATGGCTGATTGGCTGCTTCCGAAGTGTCTATTATAGAAAGTCGCGCGTGAGCTAAGCCTACCTGTCCATGAATAAAAATGTTGTGAGCATCGGGGCCGCGCCGGAATAATTTTTCCAGGCCTTTCAAAAGATTTTCTTTCTGAACGAAATGCCCGCTTTTCGTCACAGCCCCAAGAATTCCACACATGCTGCAAGACTAATAAAAACCTGATGCAGCCCAAATAAAACATCGCTTAAATCATCTATTAGCTCAAAGAGCATCCGTATCAATGTTCGTTATATCTTAGCAAAAAAAAGTTATGGGATTTTTCGACCAGTTAAAGCAACTCAATGAAATGAAGCAAAAAATGGAGGACATCAAGAAAAAACTTGATGTAATGGAAATCAGCGCTGAAAATGAATATGTAAAAGTAACCGTAGGGGGCAACAGACGAATAAAGAAGATTGAGCTAATTAAAGAACCCTCTTCAGGATATCCCACCGAGTATATCCAACTTGCTACAAATGAGGCGCTCGATAAAGCTGAAAACCTCTTGCAAACCGAGTTTGCAGCTCTTACCAAAGGAATGTTTCCACATCTTCCTTTTTAAAATTATCGCACATTGAACACCAAATCTATAGACCTTTTAAACATTGGGCTTATCGCTATAGCGTTAACCATATCCTTTTTTTTTCCTTTTGAGCTTTTCCTTTTTTCATATGCGGTGTTAGGCCCTCTGCATTACTTAACAGAAATTACCTGGTTGCATAAGAGAAACTATTTCACCACAGGGAAAAACGATTTCGTCTGGCTTTGCATCCTGTCGGGCCTGGTTTCACTTTTTGCCCTTCTATTTACGGAATATCAGTTATGGGCAATTTTGTTCACCTATCTTGCTTTTGTGATTGCACTTAGTGCGGTAATTTTTAAAAGCTGGTGGAAGAAAATTCTTGCGGCAGTTGCGGGTTTTTTTATTGGTTATTCAATACATCACTTTCCTGCATTCTTTTTCGTATTTGCTATATTCTTGCCCACTATCATTCACGTATTTCTTTTTACGGCTTTGTTTATGACTGCGGGAGCGCTTAAAAGTAAAAGTGTAGCCGGAGGCGTAGCAGTTTTACTCTTTGTATCAGGTGGCATAATGTGCTTTGTCTTTAAGCCCGAGTTTTCTTGGTACTCAATTAATGATTATACAATGAAAAGTTTTATTAAAAGCGGCTTTGACGAGTTGGGAAGGGCTATCATTTATATTTTAAACCTTGGAAAAACTGATCGGGAAACTTTATTTGGCACCGCAACAGGGGTAGGCGTTGTTCGTTTTATAGCTTTTGCCTATACTTATCATTACCTGAACTGGTTTTCAAAAACATCTGTAATCAAATGGCACGAGGTGCCGCGAGTGTGGCTCATATCAGTTGTTATGGTTTGGATTTTATCGGTTGGATTGTATGCCTATGATTATAGAGTAGGTTTGATTGCATTGTATTTTCTGAGCATACTGCATGTTTTTTTGGAGTTTCCTCTCAACTTCAGAAGCATGGCAGATATAGCCACACATATTCGCCGAGCCGTTCCCAACATCCGGCGTCAAGGAATTTCATAGCCTTTCATAATCGCATCGTAAGCGGCCTTTATCTGGCGAAATTTTTCTTCAGCCTCTTTTGTTTTTTCTTCTCCGCATGCTTTATCAGGATGAAAGCGTAGCGCCATTTTACGATATGCTTTTTTTACTTCATCAAGCGTAGCTGTAGAGTCAAGCTCAAGAAGCGAATAAGGATTGTGCCGCGAAATAAATTCTGTTTTTAATTGGTCGAAATCTTCCTGCCTTATTCCAAGATAGTTACTTATTCTCTGAATCAATCTTAATTTTCTGGGTTGAATAAAATCGTCTGCCGAAGCTAATTCCAGAAAAAATTTAATGATGGTATTGCAGGATTCTGCGTCTATGAGAGTTACAAGATGCATGCAGCTTATTTTCACAAAAGGTTGTGCTCCGCTGTCATGGTATCTTTGTACAGTGGATTTTATATTCTGAAAGCTTACATTTAAAAAGTGTTTTGAAAAAAATTGATTACATATCCTCAACGCATTATCTGAAATGCCCGTCCGCGAAATTACTTCGGCTATTAGCGGTGCAAGGGCTGCTGCAATCTCTGCCTCAGAAGATTTATCTAAGTGTTGCATCTTTAACCATTACATTTTAAGAATATCGGCTTTATATTATATAATGCTTACGCAATGCATTTGTTCCCTTTACTCAACAGCTCAAAGCTAACATGGGCAGTAAATAAAAAAAATTATCTGTATGACAGGAGTGGCAGAAATTTTACTTATTAAGAAAAAATATTGACTTGTTATGTAAAATAAAACTCCAAAATCGGTTGCTGTTCTTTTTTTACTGTCTTGGAAAAGACTGAGCAAGTGATAAGCAAGAGCATAACGAAACGAAGATTCTATCGTTTGGACAAATTGTGCAACGATTACCGTTTTTTAAATTAACGCCTTAAGCGCTTACTTGGACCGTGAACGCAAAACTTTCCAGAAAAAATAGGCTGTAAAAATTATTACCAGCCCTTTTGCAATAATCATTGTAATCAGCGCATCTGTATTCATGGAATATTTTTATAGTCTATAAGTAATATCAGTTCGATATAGGCAAATATCGGGAAATTGCTCCGAAGTTAGTCTTTTCGTTGAATTGATTAGTTAGTGATTCCTACTCGTGTTTTTAGGAACTGATTTTGCTCAAGCTCTTTAATGATAAAATCGGCAATATCTCCGGTAAAAATTTGCTGTTTGCCGGGTGGCATATAATCTTTTTTCACCTGATAGTTTCCTGTTTTTTCGCCATCGGGGATATAGGGGCAACAAAGAAATGTCCAGTCGGTATCACTCTCTTTCAGAAGCTCATATACTTTGTAATGGCCTTCTGAAACATTTTTATAAATAGCGGGAAAATCGGGCAGGTCTTTAATAAGTTTTTCTGGGCTAGCCTGAAGCGCTCCCATACCGCCAATGGCGATAACTCGTTTTACGTTATGGCGCTGCATTGCGGGTAAAATACGTTTCATCCCATCACTCATCAGGTTCACCTCACCGCTGATATCGCTCTGGCCAAGGGCAGAAACAACAGCATCTACTCCTTCGACAGCAGCGAAAACTTTTTCATCCTCATATACATCTCCTTCTATAAAGCTTAAATGGGCGTGCTCAATGGGCAACTTTGCTTTATTTCGCACATATGCTTTTACATGCCATCCCTTTTGGAGAGCTTGCTCCGCTATTTTTCTACCGGAGCGTCCACTTGCACCAAATACAACTATTTTCATTACCCAAATTTTTTTAAAGCTTACGATTTACTACAAGGATATGAAAAAAGTATATTCCTTCAAAAGAGCTTATTACGTATTCATTTATATGAACTTAAAATTTTGTTGTAGAAGAGGTTTATGAATCTGTATTATATCATTATTCCATCTTAAAAATTTGCCTTTTTCATCTGCTTTTACAATACTTGTTGCCAACACAAAAAAGTTAATCTTATGGGTGTGCTTTCCACCGCTGTGAATATTCACAGTGATGCTTTCAAGAGCAACTATCAGGCCATGCTGCATTTGATAGACAAGCTTGAGGAGTTCAAAAAAGAAGCGCTCTATCAAGGCAAAGAGCGCCATCTTAAAAAGGCCAGGAGCGAAGGAAAACTTACTGCACGCGAGCGCATAGAATTGTTGCTCGATGAGAATTCTCCATTTTTAGAGCTCTTGCCTTTTGCGGGTATCAGTGGTAAAAACAGCGAAGGCGGAACAACTACTGTTGGCGGCATAGGCCTGGTTTGTGGCCGGCTTTGTATGATTATCTCCAACGTAGGCACTAATAAAGGCGGGGCAATCAATTTACCAACTTTGCAAAAAAGCCTGCGACTGGGAGAAATAGCGATGGAAAACGAGCTCCCTGTAATAAATCTGGTAGAAAGTGCCGGAGCAGATTTGCCTGAGCAGGCAAAGATTTTCAACTATGGAGGCGCAACTTTTCGCGATATCACACGCCGCTCCAAAGAAGGAATCCCCAGCATATCAGTTGTTTTCGGCAACTGTACGGCCGGAGGAGCGTACGTGCCAGGTATGAGCGATTATGCCATATTTGTGAAAAACAAAGCTAAGGTATTTCTGGCAGGGCCTCCTTTGGTAAAAATGGCAACCAATGAAATCGTGGACGATGAAAGCCTCGGTGGCGCTGAGATGCACAGCCGCATTTCCGGTGTCAGCGATTACCTTGCAGAAGATGAAGCAGATGCCATTCGTATTGCCCGAAGCATAATACAACACCTTAGGCCTTCAAGAATGCAAAATATTCCTTCGTACAGAATAAAATCGCCTCTTTATCCTGCCGATGAATTGCTGGGCATAGTTCCAGCTGATATTAAAAAACCATTTGACGCAAGGGAAGTAATCGCGCGTATTGTAGATGGCTCAGAGTTTGACGAATTTAAGCCTGACTGGGGTTCGACACTAGTTACCGGGTGGGCGCATATCCATGGTTATCCGGTTGGAATCATCGCAAACAACGGTGTTTTATTTTCTGAAAGCGCAAACAAAGGGGCGCATTTCATTCAGCTTTGTAACCGTAACCTTACCCCAATTCTTTTCCTTCAAAACATTACCGGCTTTATGGTTGGCAGACAATACGAAGAAGGAGGAATCATTAAAAACGGAGCTAAAATGATCAATGCTGTTTCAAACAGCGAAGTTCCCGCTATTACAATTATGATGGGCGCTTCGTATGGCGCAGGGAATTATGCGATGTGTGGCAGAGCTTACCAGCCAAGGTTCCTATTCAGTTATCCAAATTCAAAAATTGCCGTCATGGGGCCGGAGCAGCTTAGTGGTGTAATGGAGATTATCCAACGACAGGCTGTTGAAAAGATGGGTGGAACATATGATGAGGAGCAAGCAAAAATGTTTAGGAATCATCTGATGGGCGAAGTAGAAAAACAATCCAACGCTTTTTATGCGAGCGCTCAACTTTGGGATGATGGTATCTTAGATCCGAGAGAAACAAGAAATTATCTCGGTTTTTGCCTTGCTGTGGTGAATAACAAGCCTTTGCGCAGCAGCAATAAATATGGTGTTTTCAGGATGTAGTTCTTAATACATTCAATTTAAAAACATATTTATGATTAAAAGCATATTAGTTGCCAATCGCGGTGAAATTGCCTGCCGAATTTTTCGAACCTGCAGGAAATTAGGAATCAGGAGCATAGCAGTTTTTAGTGATGCAGATAAAGATGCACTACATGTAAAAATGGCGGATTCTGCCTATTATATAGGCTCGAGTGAGGTGAGCGCTTCCTATCTTAACATTGATAAAATAGTTGAAGCCTGTAAAGCTACGGGGGCTGATGCAATTCACCCGGGCTATGGTTTTTTAAGCGAAAACGAACAATTTGCAAGAAGGCTCCAGCAAGAAGGTATCATATTTATCGGGCCTAACCCTGATGCCATTGAATGGATGGGCTCAAAGAGTAAGGCCAAGTCTATTGCAGAACAAAATCAGGTGCCAGTGGTGCCGGGGTACAAAGGCTCAGATCAAAAACTGGAGCGATTTTCGGCAGAGGCTTCTAAAATAGGTTATCCTGTTTTGCTGAAAGCTGCGGCAGGTGGCGGAGGTAAAGGAATGCGTATTGTGAATCATCCTGAAGAGCTTGAAACAGCCTTTAACTCTGCTAAGAGAGAAGCCCTCAACGCCTTTGGCAGCGATGAATTGCTTATAGAAAAATATTTTCCATCCTCGCGCCATATAGAAATACAAATCATGGGCGATAAGCACGGCAACGTGTTATACCTGCTCGAAAGAGAATGTACTATCCAACGCAGGTATCAGAAGATATTTGAAGAAAGCCCCTCGCCGGTATTAAGCGCAGAACAAAGAAGAGCAATGGGCGAAGCAGCTGTGCGCCTGGCCAAAGCCCTAAAATACGACAATGCAGGTACTGTGGAATTTATCTATGCTGATGGCGAATTTTATTTCTTAGAAGTTAACACGCGGTTGCAAGTGGAGCACCCTGTAACAGAAGCCATCACAGGCCTCGATTTGGTAGAAATGCAGATAGCCTGTGCTGAGGGTAAACCGCTAACCCTAAAACAGGAAGAAATCTATGCAAAAGGATATGCCCTGGAGTGCCGGCTATATGCAGAAGATCCTGAGAATAATTTTTTGCCAACCACCGGAACTATTTTACGTTGGCAAACTCCCCATGCAGAAGGCCTTCGCTTTGACAGTGGAATAACCTCCGGTTCTCAAATATCTATTTTCTACGACCCGATGATTTCGAAAATTATCGCTCATGGCCAAACCAGAGCGGAAGCGCTCAGAAGAATGCAATATGCGCTGCGCAACACGGTTTGCCTGGGAACCGTTACCAATCACGCCTTCCTGCTTAGCATAGTTGAAAGAGATGATTTTGCTCTAGGAGAATATGACACGCATTTTATTGCTAAAAAAATCGGCTCCTGGAAATATCAACCAAGTAAACAACAAATACATTACGCTACACTGGCTGCGTTACTTTTCAGATGGAATCAAATGGAGTCTGAAAGGAATTTACTGAAGGACATTCCACCAGGCTGGAGAAATATTTTTTTCTCTCCGGCAAAGGCGGAAGTAAAAGTAGGGGACAGCATATATAAGATTGAATATAATCATTGTGAAGGAAACTTTTTGATAAATATTCAGGAAGACAAGTATTTGTGCAAACTGATAGAAGCTGACGACAACCGAATGAGCATTCTAATAAACCATCAACTCGAAAATTTTATAATTGTAGGAAAAGATGATAAACACTTCATTCAGCATTACACCTTTCCTCAGTTAATTGTGGAAATATTGCCCAGATACCCGCAAAAAACAAAAGCACAGGAAAAAGGAAGTTATGTTTCACCAATGCCAGCAACAGTGGTAAAAGTATTAATTAAGCCCGGAGATGTTGTATCCAACGGTCAATCGCTGATAGTACTATCTTCTATGAAAATGGAAAATACCATCGCTGCTTCAGATGATGGAATAGTAGAAGAAATTTATGTGGCCGAAGGGCAACATATTGAAGCCGGAAAGCTTTTACTGAAGATATCTGAGAAAACAAATGATAACTAAGCGGAATTCATAACATATTTTGCTGCTTCGGTAAACAGGTGGGAATTAAACCCATATTCATATATCTTTATTATCGTCAATTCTGTATTGCACTCATTCAATACCCTAATAAATTATGACATTAATTATGCGAAAGTTTATTTTGTTAAAGTCAAATAAGTTTTGAGGAGATGATTTATAAAAAGTTAATTTTTCTTCTGATAATATACGGTGTCAGTTTTAGCTATGCCCAGCCAGCTTTTTCGATCAATATTATCGCTCCACAAATTTTGCTGGATACTTCCATTACTGCGATTACTATAAAAGATGTTTGCCAACTTTTGCAACAAGCTTGCAACTGTTCGGTTACGATAAATGAGAAGCCTCGTGAAGTAAACATCCTCCTGCCTTTTGTCAATGACTCAACGGCTTCAGCTCCCACCCGATTCAGCAGTGCTGCACGATATCCTTATCGTCATTATCCATCACATCATTATGAGTGGTCGCACGATAAAGACAAAAAGGGTCGTTATCATCTGGTTTTGCAGGCTTCTTCTTTTCAGGGCGTAAGTTTTGGACTGTATGGTTTATTGCAAGAGCAGCTTGGTTTCAAATTTGTACATCCAAGGCAGACCATTATTCCTCATTGGAACGAATGGCCGCTAAAAAAAGATTTTTACTGGAAGGCAGAGCCCTTATTTGATAAAAAAGGGTTTCATCTGCACACCCAACATCCTATTGAATTGACCGAACCTTTGCTCGACGAGAACTTTCCTAACGCACTTGAGCAAATCAAAGAATACATCAATTGGCTGGTTAGAAACGGACAGAACTATTTTGAGTTCTGTCTGCTGAACAGCGTAAAAAAGAAAACATGGATTCACCACGCACGAGCAATCACAGATTATGTGCATCAACGAGGACTGCTTGCTTCGATAGATGTTTCACTGCACATGATTCCAGCAGAAAAATTTCAAATTATATTCTCATCCTTTTAATAAGAAAACACAAATAGCCAAAAATCTGCGTTGGCTCAACTCGGCAGAGTGGGATTTTATTAATATGGAATTTACCGCTGCAGAATTTGTCGGAGGCAATAGAAAAAAAAGGGAGCAATTCAGGCAGTATATTCTAAAATGGGTGCTTCAAAATTCACGGGCAAAACTCATGGGCAGGCAGCATGTGGTTAAGCAAGAAAATGAATTTGGTTTGAAAAAAAGTATCGAATGGGATAGTGCATCAAAAGCTCTTGATGCTCACAGAGGAGTGTTATCGCATACGGTAATGTTTTACGACATGACTGAGCCGCATGCGCCGGTCTATGAAAACGAAAACCAGCGACACATGTTCAGGTTTTTGCTCGATGAACATGCCGTGCGCGAAACTTGGTATTACCCCGAAAGCGCCTACTGGGTAACTTTTGACAACTCCGTTCCGCTATTACTTTTACCTTACTTAAATGCAAGACTTGCTGATATAGATACATGTGTACGCTACGCAATTCCTGGACACATCACTTTTTCTTCGGGTTGGGAATGGGGCTATTGGCTCATTGATTGGAGCATAGCTCGCTGGAGCTGGTCGCATCGAGTAAATGATACTTTAATGGAGCGTTATCCATCTATGTATGCTCGAGAAATATTGGGTGAAGATATCGCTCCATTATTCGATTCTCTTCTGAGGCTACAACAAATATACCTCAAAGACAGCATTTTGATGCAATGGATGACGGCCATGACGGTTACCGATGAGCTCCCCTTTAAAAAACTTGCAAAAATGTTTCACCCTCGCCCTGCTCTGGGGTATAAATATATCCGGAACAAAGCTACACTTGGTGAACTGAACCAAATCAAGCAAAATACATTGCCCCTTTTAAACAGATTTGCCAGCACGTCTCTTCCTTACGCCTTCAGCCTGAAAAATAGCTGTACAAGTGATACACTTGGTTTATGTGAGGAGATTGCTCACGGATGTGAGATAACTGCCCTGCGGGCGTTACATCGCCTGAACACGCTTAGCCATATAATTGCTAAGAGAGAAGGAGAAATTTTTAAAAAACGTTTTAAAAGCACCCATTTTCT
>JAVQWQ010000038.1:0-17473 GCA_033578915.1 Chitinophagales bacterium
TCCCATCTCATAAATTTTATAACATCTTCTGCATTTTCTATCAGCATAGCTTTATGTGTCTTGATTAAGAAATGACAACCTCGCGCACTTTTAGTTCCTACAGCACCCGGGACTGCAAAAACTTCACGATTGTAAGAATTAGCTATATTGGCTGTTATAACTGCACCTCCTTTCACATCTGTTTCGACAACAAGCAACGCATCGCATAAACCTGCTACGATACGATTACGCTGGGGAAAATTAGAGGGGTGAAAAGCACATTGTGAAGTGTATTCAGTAAGCAAACCGCCATTTCTAAGCATTTGTTTTGCAAGATTGCGATGATTTTCAGGGTATATGCGATTGAGGCCATGGCCTAGAATTCCAACAGTTGGTATTTCATTTGCCAGGGCAGCAGTATGAGCAACTCCGTCAATTCCTAAAGCCAGGCCACTAATAATCATAATTCTTGCTTTAGATAATTCAGATACAATTTTTTTAGTTATTTCTTTTCCATATTCTGATGCACTTCTGGTCCCTACCACTGCTATAATTCGTTCATGATTTAGATCACATGATCCTTTGAAAAACAATAATGAGGGTGCATCATCGCATTGCAAAAGCCTTTGCGGATACTGTTTGTCGTTGTAAAAAAGACATTCAATTTTATGCTTGTCTATAAATGCAAGTTCTTTCTCGGCTTTTCTAAAGGCTTCATGTTGAATGTTTTTATCCAGAATTTTTTTGGCACGTATTTCACCTACTAAAGGAATTTTCTGAAGTTTTCCTTTTGATGTGGTGAAAATGAACTTTGCATTTCCGCACCAGGAAACAAGATTTTTTATAACTGCGCTTCCAATATCAGGAACAAACTTTAATGCAATATGGTAAAATAGCTCCTCCTGCATCTAAATCAGATCACTTATTTTTTAGCCTCATTATTACGCTACCCAACGGTTTACGCATTTCAAGTTCATGCAAAACCCCATTTCTGTAACGATAAATATTAATTACATCTTTTTGCCGATTGATATATTCGCCAGGCGCGATTTTCAGGATATCAACGAATTCGCCTAATCGCTCTGAATAAATTTTTGAAATTTTTTCCGGCTCAATAAAGAAAAGTTGAACGGTAGAAAAATTTATCTTTTCCGTTAATTTACTTTGTTGCCCATTTTTCTTTATTGTAAAATAATCAGATTCTTTTTTAGTTTCTGTTTCTACTATTTTATCATCGTGTAAACTTTTACAATAAGCGTATATTAAATCATTGTTTTTAAAGAGTACATTGTAATTGCTTTGAATGAGTCGTTCTTGAAACAATAATTTGATTGAGATATTACTTCTGAAATTATAGTAGTTTAAACCATTATCTTCACGTCTCCTCTCTACAATACCATCGCCAACTTTATTCCCTAAAACATAAATGTCATAGATTAATTTTTGTCCGGAAATGGTATTTATAGCAATTGCTGCAAAAAGCCAGAGTATTTTCACTGTTGCGAATATAATTTTATAAAACTTAATTGTATGTTTGGCATAGTAAATCTATAAGTATGTTTGATGACAAGTTAATCGTTTCAGAAAAAGTACCTGCTGGAAGAAGAACTTATTTTTTAGATCTTAAGGAAACCCGGCAAGGGGATAAGCTTCTCAAAATTACAGAGAGCAAAAAAGATAATGGCGATTTTATACGTCACAGTATATTGATTTATGAAGAGGATTTTGATAAAATTTTTGAGGCCTTAGAAAAGGTAAAAGGACACATCAAAGATTAGATTAAACAAAACATATTTTGGTGTTGTTTTAATAGTATGAAACGATTTCCTATCATAATTTCGATTATAATTGCTTTTGTTATGATTAGTACACTCGCCTCTTTATTGGGATTTTCTAAGAAACATCCCCCTCTCAATCCTCCTGTCCAGTCTGTTCATGAATTTACAATGAAGACTATTGATGGTAAAGAGTTAAGTCTTTCTACCTTCAAAGGCAAGGTCTTACTCATTGTAAATGTGGCAAGTAAATGTGGTTTAACTCCTCAATACAAAGAGATTGAAGCTTTATATAGAAAATACAAAGATAAAGGTCTGGTAGTGTTAGGTTTCCCTGCAAATAATTTCTTGGGCCAAGAACCCGGCACTGATAAGGAAATCAAGGAATTTTGTACTACAAAATACGATGTAACCTTTCCGATGTTTTCAAAAATTTCTGTGAAGGGTAAAGATCAACATCCGCTTTATCAATATCTTACTCAGAAATCTAATAACGGTGTTATTGACGCAGATGTAAAGTGGAATTTTCAGAAGTTTCTGGTAGATAAAAATGGAAAAGTAATCACTTCATTCAGCCCGCAAACTTCTGTGAATGATGAAAGTGTTATAAGAGAAATTGAAAAAGCTTTAGCTGCCCGTTAAATAATTTTTGTTTCACTCTTGACTTTTGGTTCATCATC
This sequence comes from Chitinophagales bacterium, assembly GCA_033578915.1. Lineage (GTDB taxonomy): Bacteria > Bacteroidota > Bacteroidia > Chitinophagales > LD1 > UBA7692. The sequence continues at coordinate 2,435 of JAVQWQ010000038.1, forward strand.
TTTTATATTAAAGATGAGTAGTTTGAACCATGAAAACACAAAACGGTTTTATTCTTCCATTCCTGATTTTGTTCCTTTTTGATTTCAGACACTCCTCCGCTAAAATTGTTATCAACGAGTACTGTGCTGCCAATAAAAGCGTATTGGTTACCTCTAATGAACAAAAGCTAAAAAGAGGTAATGTCGTAACCAAAGACAAGTTTGAAGATTGGATAGAACTATATAATAACTCTGATGATGATATTATTTTGGATGGTTTTTTCTTGAGCGATGATCCGCAAAAACTTAATAAATACCCAATACCCTCGGGAATAATTATTTCTGCGAAATCACATATAATTTTTATTTGTTCAGGAAAAAATATTACAACAGGGGGATACTACCACACAAATTTTAAATTAAGCCAAACGAAAGGTAATGATGTCATTGTTTTGTCCTTCGATGGTAATATAATAGATTCCGTTCGGGTATTCCCTTGTCGCGCTAATCACAGCCGGGGCAGAATGACAGATGGGGCAGCGCAGTGGGGAATTTTAGATCAGCCGACTCCTTCCCAGCCAAATGTTTCTGTCAAAGAAAAATATCTTCGCCCTCCGGTATGTAATGTTGAAGCCGGTTTTTACAGTCATCCGGTAACAATAACATTCTTTCAGATTGAACCGAATTGCGAAATTTATTTTACAACAGATGGTACCGACCCTACAAATAGTTTAACAGCATCGCTTTATCAAGGTTCATTTCAAATTCATCAAACATCTGTTATTCGTGCTGTATCAAAACCTCTTGCAGGTCATAATGCTCTCCCCAGTCCTGTTATCACTAATACATATTTTATCAATGAGCAACATGTTTTGCCGGTAGTGTCTTTATGCAGTAGTTATTTTGACGACCTTTTTCAATTCATCAAACCAGCAATCGAAATAGAGGGTTCATTTGAGTTTTTCGACAAAAATAAGGTGAGAAAAGTGAAGATTGAAGGGGGAATTAAAGGTCATGGTAATGATAGTTGGTATTACGAACAAAAAGGCATGCGTTTTTATGCAAGGGACGAATATGGCGATAATGCCACAATCAACTATCCTTTTTTTGCTACCTCATCAAGGACAAAGTATGATTGCCTGATTTTAAGAGCGGGTGGTTCTGACAACTATGTGGGATTTGCAGGCGCTGCTCCTTCAACTCATTTGAGAGATGGTTTTTCTCAAACACTTGCGGAGAAAGGAGGCCTTCATTTGGATACACGCAAATATGAGCCGGTTATAGTATATATAAATGGAAAATATTGGGGGATTTATGAGTTGCGCGAACCCTTTGATTTGGAATATACAAAAGCTTACTACGGAGAAGGGAAAGAGGGCGTGGATATGCTTTCCTACTACAATGGCTTGACCATTGAGAATGATGCCAGCGGAAGAGCACGCCAGGACTGGTGCGCTTTGTACGATTTTATTCGAAACAACAATATGGCTATAGATGAGAATTATTTATTAGTAACCGAACAATTGGATGTTTATAGTCTAATAGATTATTTCTGTTTAAATACCTTCATGGTAAACAGTGACTGGCTAAATTGGAATACTGCATGGTGGAGAGGGAAAAAGGCTACAAACGGCAAGTGGCGCTATCGTTTATGGGATCAGGATAATATTTTCAATCTCGGACAAAATTTTTCCGGTATTCCTTCTACTGATGCAAACCAGGCTAAACCTTGTGATGTTCAAACAGTTTCTTCTTTCGCTAATGCAGGATGCGAAATAGGGCATGTTGATATCTTTAATGCATTAATGCAAAATAATCATTTCAGAAATCTTTACTTCAATCGTTATGCAGATTTACTGAATACAGTTTTCAATAAGCAAGCCATGTTGCAGCATCTCAACGCAATGGTGGCTGATATCCAACCTGAAATGCCACGGCACTGTGCACGTTGGGAGAGCAACAATACACAATCTTATCAAAGATGGTTATCAAACGTAGAAAAGTTGAGAAATCAAATTCGTCAACGTGTTGATAGGGCTTATGCCTCTATGGATGAATGCTATCAAACCAAAAACCCAGTAAGCATAATTGTGGATGTTTCTCCGGCAGGTAGTGGTGTTGTATTTGTCAATACTATTATACCTGAGCAATTTCCAGTTTCTTTAAATTACTTCTCCGGTGTTCCTGTTAATTTATCAGCTAAAGCTGCAAATGGATATGTTTTCAGCCATTGGAAATCGAAAAAATCTCTCTTGTCTGATAATTATTCATCGCACATAGTCCATAATTTTCAATCACCAGATTCTATTGTGGCAGTTTTTGTGAAAAAAGATAATTCTTCAACATCTCCGGCTAAGAATCTTGTAGCAGGTTATAAAGCCAATATTCAAAAAGAAGATATTTTATTAAAACAGTTAAATGGAGTATTGCCCGATGAATCTGAGCCAGAGCAATTAACGGCATATTTTGATAAACCTGATTATAGCGATTCGGAAATTGAAGAAAAAGAATTTAAACAAATAGAAAGAGAAGAAAATCAAGAAATTAAAATAATTATACCAAATGCTTTTACGCCCAACGGAGACGGTCAAAATGATAAATTGCAGATATTAGGCGAAAAACTAAATAACTTTAAAATTGAAGTTTTTTCCGCGAATGGAAATTTATTATTCAAATCTACAGATCAATCTGAGGGATGGGATGGCACTTTTGACGGTGAACCACAACCTGTTGGTTCATACTTTTGTTTTGTTTCCGGTATTTCAAACAACGGTTTATTTTATTCTACGAATACTTTGGTCACTTTGTTGCGCTAAGGGTCTTATTTTTTTCGCCTCCCCCTGCACAGCCTGCTAAACCTTTTAGCGTGGCTGTTTTCATTTTTACAACTTCGCTTAGTTTTATGTCGCTATGTTGAACAATTTGCTGAATCTTTGCTATTTGTGTGGGGATGGGGAGAATTGTGGTCATAGACTCTATTTTTAATATACTACGTTTCCACTCTTAATTTGTTTCAATTCATGTAAAAATTTTATTGTAAGATAAGTTGTATGCTATATAAAAAATACAGTCAGCGTGTTTTACCACTTCTTTAATCTCTTGAAAAGCAACTTTTTATGTTTCGTTAATTTGTTTTTTATTCGCATATATAACTAAATATTATGCTCAGATTCATTACTTTCTTTTTCTTAGTTGCCCCGTTATATGTTTTATCTCAATCGCTGCCTTGTGGAAATTCGGGTTCAGGGGTGTGCACCCCTGTTAATTTAAACCAGAACGGTTTTGAGCCGCCCGATAGTATTGAGTGCTTTGAAGTCGGTAAGCAAGGAGAGGTTATTGCTAACTTTCGAAATTTCAGAAATTTGGTTGTGCCCGGGGTAGGTCCGGTAACAGTTTATTACCTTCGGATAGACTCTATTCTAAATCTTCCCTGCGGAATATGTTGGGCTACCAATAAGCCAAATAATGTTTTTGCAAGTGATGAAAGCGCTTGTATTAAGTTTTCCGGACTTACTAATGATTCTGTCGGGCAATATAAACTTAAGTTAGTTGTAAAAGCGCAAATAGCTCCAGGCAACTATAATCCACAGGCTCTGGTAGAACCGCCGGGAGGGCTTGAGGCCTATGAGAATTCCGTACCTAACACAAAACTTTATCTTCGGGTAGCGCCTCCTTCCAGTGCTACTTGTCCGGCTGTAGATACATCTTCCGGTGCAAAAAATAAAAAAGGAAACCCGGCAAATTGTAGTGCTTCAAGCATAGAAAAAATAAATGACATTTTGCATTTCAGTATTTATCCAACCATATTTTCAAACAAGGCAATGATTAAAGTTTTTGCTGCAAAATCTCTCGAAGCCCGGCTCTACGTTACTGATATGTTAGGAAGAATAGTTCAAAGCAAAAACATGGATCTGGAAGCCGGTGAAAATTATTTAGAACTTGATCGCGGTAATTTACCTTCCGGACAATATTTGGTGAGATTATGGAATAATCAAACATCTATCAACACACGGATAATGGTTACTGATTAACTTTGTCCAAGAGTCGTTTAGATTTTGAACTTTATACATATCGTATTAAATTAGAAGTTAAGATTAAAAAGTTATACATATGAAAACGATACAAAACTGGCTGGATGAATATGCTGAAAGTCATCAGAACCCAACCAACAAAAAAGTACACTTTGTTTGTGTACCCTTAATCTTTTTCACTGTAGTAGGATTGTTGTACAGTATTCCTTTTCCGCAAATTTTACAAACAAAATTTTTGGAAATAAACGTAGCAACCATTGCGCTCATACTGGTCACTTTATATTACGCCAGGTTATCTTTTTCGCTAGCTGTTGGGATGTTTTTTTACGCCTTGGTTTGTTTATTTATTTGCCACTATATCTCAGTAAATTATTCTAAAGGCGTGCTTGCGCTAGTGTCTTTTATTTTATTTGCCATTGCTTGGGTTTTTCAATTTTGGGGCCACAAAATAGAAGGCAAAAAACCTTCCTTCCTCAAAGATTTACAATTTCTTTTAATAGGGCCGGCCTGGATCATGAGTTTTATCTACAAAAGGCTAGGCATTTCCTATTAAACTTTATTTGTTTTATTACATCATAAGCTATCGTTTAAACCGATTATTATGAACAGTAAACAACTGTTGGTGATCTTTTTTTTAATAGCGTATTGTAAAAGCCACAACGCTCAGCAAACAGATGTACGTGCTTTGATCACAGATATGTTGAATGCTATAAAAAATGCGAAGGGATACATATATACCATGAAAGGCACGGAGCGCTTAATTGGTAAGAATGAATATAAAGTTACCGAAGTGTTTACTAAGGTCAACGTATCTCCCAAAAAAATTTTCGCCCGTGTAGTGAATGAGCCTAATAAAGGCACAGAGATGTTGTATGTTGCCGGAGAGCGCGACAATAAAATACTTGTCAAGTCGGGTTGGGTACCTGCTTTAAAGCTGTCTCCATTCAGTAGTTTACTTATGAAAGATCAACATCATAGCCTGTTGAGCGCCGGTTTTGGTTTTTTTTATAAAAACATATCTGAAGGTATAAGAAGAGCAGACGCACAAGACAAGTTTAATACCGTGTTTAAATTAGATGGAGAAATTACTTATGAAGGGAGAAAATGTTTCAAACTTATTGTGGAAGATCCAACTTATTCAGTAACCGAATACAAAGCTTCTAAGGGAGAAAATACATATACCATTTCCCAGAAATTGTTAGTCCCCGAGTGCTTCATTATGGAAGCCAACGGCATCAAAAGTATTGATGAGAACCTTGAAGGTAAAACACTTAAAGTTCCCACTTCTTACGCAAAAAGAAGCATTATTTATATTGATAAACAAAACAACTTTCCAATTTATCAGGAAATGTGGGACAACAAAGGAATGTTTGAGAAGTACGAGTTTAAAAATCTTATTGTGAATCCAACATTTGCCGAAAATGAATTCAGCACTGAGTTTAAAGATTACAGTTTTTAATTTTCCTTTAAAATTTTGAAGCGCTCGATTTTGTTTTGTGTTTGTTGCTGGATAAAATAGATTCCAACCGGCAGATTTGAAACATCAAAAGCATTTAATCCCTTATTCGCATGGAATGATGCCACTTGCATACCGGCAGTATTAAATAAGTTTATCCTACCTGTTTCCATTTCACTGAACACTATTAAGTTGTTCCCATCAAACCAAGCTCTATTTGATTTGTAAGTCAAATTATTAATTGTAGATAGATTATCTTGTACTAAAAACACAACTTCTGCAGACTGCAACGTGTCGTTGTATGTATTTACAGAGCGGCAAACCACATACGCTGTACCCGGGCCTAAAAATACAGGGCTGATGGTAGAGCCTGTTTCTTTAGGACTGAAGGAATTGTAAAACGAGCCACTGATGTAAGAAACCAACCATTCGCGGCTCTGAATAGGATGAGTTTCTGTTATGGTGAGTGTTGTTGCAGGAATATTTACAATTGCGTTTTGAGTATCTTTTGGAGAAACACTCACTTCAAAAGGTATAACCGAGAAAGGTGCTCCTGGTGTTCCTGTAACAGGCGGGTTTGAAGATAACACACGGAATCTGTAGCCATTACCTTTAAGTAAACTATTAGGTATATTTACCGTAATCGGAACTAAACTTGTTGCAGATACGCTGCCTAAAGCGACTGGGTTACTAAAATTCCCGTTTTCATCAGATAATTCCAATGTAAAATTGTTGTTGGCCCCAAACAGTATGTCAGAAGAAAAATTTACAGTGGCGCTTACATTTGCCTTAGGCGATATCAAATATGGCGCTCCACTGTAAGAGGTTACAAAAAGCTGTGTGCCGTTGGTAACTTCTATTTCTACGGCATTTGAAGTGACAGAATCTCCATATTGATTTAAAGAACTACATACCACAAAATATGTGCCGGGTATGCTGAAATTTGGCACATAGCTTTGGGATGATTGAGTGGGAGAGAAGGGTACAAACGGCCCGGAGGGGGTGTTTCCGTATTTCCATCTTCTGGAGATAGTTTGTTGCGATTCACTTACGGTTAGTGGAGAGCCATTAGTAGCATAACGTATTACCTGTTTTGTTGAAGGATTAATACGGTTAGAAAATTGGTCTATGGTAAGATCGTTGCCGTTGTCTGTTCCTATAATAGGGGGATTAGAAGACACAACTCTTATACGATAGCCTGTGCCTGCCGGGGTATTGTTGGGCACAACAGCCGAGATTGTTCCGGATGCTGTTGAGCTAATGCTGCCAATATTTAGTGGATTAGCAAAATTTCCGTTGGCATCACTTAATTGTGCTGTAAAAATATTCCCTGCATTAAAACTGCCTCCTCCGGTTGTATAAGATACAGAAACATTGCCGGCCGGTGCATTAGGGCTAAAATAAAGTGGGAAACCATTTACAGATGAGGTTGCAAGCGTAACACTATTAACGGATATGGTGACCTCGTTACTTGTTACGACTACACCGCTAATATTACTTTGACATACCACATAATAAATTCCGGGGTTTGCAAATTGTGGTGTGTAGCTTAATCCTGTTTGTATGGGATTGAAAGAGATGTAATTACTTCCCGAAGTAGTCGTGTATTTCCACTCACGCGAGCTTGCAGGAGCAGATTCAGTTACGGTAAGTGTCGTGCCGGGAGTGTTGATGAGGAGGCTTTGAGGCGAAGCAGGAGTTATCTGGTTGCTAACCACTGTTATAGTTACTTCATTGCTTCTTACGATAGTACCTCCTGGATAACTGGTTTCACAAACGATATAGTAAATACCCGCATTTGGAAAATTTGGTGTAAAAGAAGTTGCGTTTTGAGCCGGAGAAAAAGATTGGTATGGGCCACCCTGAAGGGTGGAGAACTTCCATTCTCTTGAAACAGCACCCGGAGTTTCGGTAACTGAAAGTGTTGTTCCGTTTTTACCTGCTGCTATAGTTTGCGCTCCGGACGGTGAAATGTTGTTGGTTACCAAAACCACTGAAAGGACTCCGGTATCTGAAACGAGCGCAGGATTGGATGAAACCACCCTGATTCTGTAATTGTTTCCTGTAGCTGTTCCGGCCGGTATGGATGCACTAATGGTACCGGATGTAATAGATGCGATAGAGCCAATCGCTTGCGGGTTGGCAAAGCTGCCATTGATATCACTTAGCTGAGCTGTAAAATTATTACCGCTATTGTAACTGCCGCTTGCCGTATAAGAAATGTTCAGCGAAGCGCCGGATAAAGCAGAAACATACACAGTACCATAATTTTTATTTCCGGTTAGCGACAGTGTCGGGTTATATATTACTCTGAATTCATCTAGCCATAGCGTGCTGTTGGCGGTGCCACCCGCCTGATCGCCGGAGCTGGTGGCAGTAACCAATATAAACTGTGGAATTCGGTTATCTACATAGGAGAATGGTACAGATATTCTTGTCCAATTCGGGATATTTTTGTTAGTAGCTGTTTGATTGTTCCAGAGAGCTCTTGCAATAATATTTTGCGTACTATCCGGGTGATTGTTATTTACCGGAGCTTCAGGAGCATAGGCATGGCCTACATGAAGCCGTGCTTCAACTCTTGCATAATCTGATCCTTGTGGGGCATACCGTACCCAGAACACAAAACTATCCGGCCTTCCGGTGAATGGCATGCGAAAAGGCGGATTACCCGGAATAGAGCGGATGTAGCCCTCAGCCTTGTTGAATGAGGGGGCTTCTACTCTTCCGGTGGTTAATGACCCGTTGACAACAATTCCCAAGGTTGTACCGCTGCGTATTCGTGCGCAATATTGTCCGCCTAAGAGAGTTGAGGTATCGCGTCTTAAAGTATTTGGCCCTGAGGGAGCATTTCCGCCTCCTGTTTTGTTGCTATTCCATTGAATCGGCTCTTCTGTGTCTTGTCCCAGGTTTTCCCAGCTTTCCATGCGCTGGTTAATAAGCGTATCTTGTGCATAATTTAACGTAGCACAAACATTGGCAAGAAATACGGCTAATAGAAATTTTTTCATAATCAATCGGATGGATGAATAATAGGCAATGTTATTCAAATAAATTTAAATAAAGATGCGTAAATGAGGCATCAGGCAAAAACCTTACGCCCGACCCAAAGCGCTAATCGTTCGATATTATTCGGATTTTCGTTTTTAATCAGCGGATGAACAATTTTTACCGCATCGCCTATCATGGAGTAGGATTGTTTTAAGCTTGAAAGCGAAGGGTTGCCGGTGAAATTATGTTTAGCACCAAAGGCTGCTACTGCGAAAAAATGTTTCAACAAAAGTTTTCGGTTACGTGATATCGCAGAAAGCAGTGCAAGGGGCTGTTCTGCATATATACCTCCTTGTTTAAGGTAATAGAAGCAGGCATCTCGGAGCGCCTGATGAGAAAATACCTGATACAGTGCGTTTGCCAGAATATTAATAGTAGCATCACGCTCAGGCCTTGTTTGATAATATAGCTCAATAGATTTATTGATATAAGGCTCATGCATTTTACTTTCTGTATCGAGCCTCATGAGTAAATCACCTAAAAGCTTAGTATCGGTAAGCGCCACAGTCATTCCGCCACCGGTGAGGGGATGCCGCATATTTAAAGAGTCTCCAAGCATTACTACCCCATGTTTCCTAAGCGGCTTAGCAGGCAAGTAGTGATTAGGCATGTTTTTAATATGCCCCTCCGATAATGCCTTTATGAAAGGCTCCTTTAGCGTTTCCGGAAGTTGACTATAAACTTCTTGCATCAGGAAATTATTCAGCTCCGGCCCTCTGCGGGGTGCTTGTTCGCCGGGAAAGTCAATCAACATCCGTATTTCTGTTGAAGAAATAGGATAGGCCAAAAAAGGAGTTTTGCCTCCTGTGAACACATGTCCGTGAAAAGGAAAAGGGAGTTGGCACTCTTTAAGTATAATCCCGAGAAAAAATCCTGAAACTTTTTTTTCTGCGCTACATAGTTGATTCCTGAACCCCGAGAAAATGCCATCGCATATTACGGTAAGTTTAGCGTAATAATTTACTGTAGAGTTGTCCCGTTTTAAGATTACCCTGACTCCGCGCACAGTATCGCCTTCAATAATAAGCTCTTTGGCTTCGCCCTCTACAGACGATACTTTTGGGTTGCTCAACGCTGCTCCGCGAAGCCGTTGTAGGAATTTTCCGTTTTTAAACCCTCTTCCAAAGAGATTTTCTTCACCTTTAATTTTTGGATATGTTATGGTGAAATATTCATTTTGCTTGAAGATGGCGTATCCATACACTGGCTGAGCATCAAATCCTTCCAGGCAATGAGATAACTCCATCTGGTTAAGTATCTGGACTCCCCCGGGTTGCAGGAGTTCACCAACTATACGTTCCTGCTCGCTCCAGTCTTTTTCAATGAGGAGTATTTTCAGGTTGCTTTTAGCTAAGTAGGCAGCCAGTGCAGAGCCTGCAATTCCTGCCCCTACAATAGCTACATCAAATCCGGAATCGCAATTTTCCATATATCAAAATAAAACAGTTTGTTCAACTGCCGGGGCTTCTTGCCAAATATAAGTCTTTGTATCCGATAGCTGAGTCCTTGCTTTCTCAACTAACGATTGAATGTTCTTCCCGTGCAATAAATCTTGCTTCGCCTTTTGTTCTATTTTCAGGAGTGCATGGTTAATATAATCAGTCGCATCTTTCATTTGGTTTGTATAAACCATCATGGCAGCCGCAAGAGGTTTACGTATTTTTACCACTGAGGTAAATACTTTAGGGTTGTTGTAAACTTCAGCTAATGTATGTATGGCCATCACTTGAGGAATAGCGCAAAAACGAAAAACTTCTTTTTGTTTTAATAATTTCAGATAAGTAATACAATCCGGTAAATGCCTGAGCGCATCGGCAACAAGGCCATTCAGGCAATTTAATGATGAAGTATGTGTAGCATTAAGAGAAAACCAATCAATATGTTCAGCGTAAGGCTTCCATGCTTCAGTAAACCAGAAGATGCGTTTTTGCTTTAAGTCTTCGTGGTAATCGCGGATAATATTTGTCTTTTGAAGCATCAAGCCCATTGAGTTAGAGAGTTGGTATTGATATTGCAAGCGCTCATCCTCTAGTCCTGATGCAGAAAAAAGGCCGGATAATCCGTATCCGACCAAACCTGCAACATAATGGCAGTAATTGTCATAATCTTCCTGAGTATGTAATTTTTTTTCAGCAAATTTTGCCATGCCTTCTCCCATCTGTCTGCATACATCGGAAATCACCCATTGATATTTTTTATCGAGCCGGTTAAAAGCCCTTGCTACTTTATAATAATGCCTGAGTAAATTTCGGTAATCGTCTGTGTCGCCGATGTTTTCCAAGGAAAAGTATTCATTTCCGCAGTTTTTATAAAAGTTATTCAATAGCAGTATCTTTTTTTGCAGTTCTATGTTCATGTCGTCTTCTACGGTATCTAAACCTCTCAAGGTGAGGTAAAAAATGCAAACCGGATTTCTGAGTTCGGTAGGCAGGTTTTGTATAACAACAGCAAAGGAGCGTGAAACTTTATTTAGTGCAGCAAAGCAATATTCCATGTCTGCCATGTTAGCAGCAGCTTCATTAAGATCACATGCTTTTGGGGAGTTTTTTAATACAGATACTAAAGCTTTAAGCTCTTTGAAAGAATGAGGAAAATTTTTCATCATAATGTTTATTGATTTCGGGGCAAAATTTTCAGTTGTTTTCTATCTAGAAGTCTTTTTTTTAAAAGGTGGATTTTTGGTTGGGTCTAAACTTCAATAGATGTTGAAAATCAAACTTTTATCAAAACATGTGTTTTTAAATCTGCACTTTTTTATTTTCAAACTTGGACGTGCAAACATTCGTTAATGGAAACTTAATGAATAATTTTGTGTTTAGGAGTTATGCAAAAATTTTTAAGATTCCTTTTCATTATACATTTTGGTTTAAATTTTGCGATTGCTCAATCTAATAATGCTGATAAAAGTAAAATCACAGGTTTTTGGATAAATGATAAGAAAGATATAATCATTCACATATACGAAGATTCGAAGGGACTATTCCATGGAAAAGTAGTATGGCTTTTAGATTCATTAGATGAGTATGGAACTCCAAGAAGAGATGTTATGAACAATGATGCGCGCTTGCGCTCTCGCAAACTTATAGGAATTAATATTTTAAGCGACTACAAATTTGATCGCAACGATCGGGAGTGGGATGATGGGCGGATATATAATTTTGATAATGGAAATACATACAGGGGTAAAATGTGGATACATGAGGATGGAACATTGCGCGTAAGAGGGCACTGGTGGATATTATGGTTTTTAAGCCGCACAAAAACATGGACCAGAACAAGCCCGCCGGAATGGTCTGAGTCTGTAGCAAGAAAAAAATAGAATTAATCTCTTTTATTACTTAATTAAATTTTTAGATTAAAACTCATAACATTGTTACGCGGTTGCACTCTGTGCAACGGCTAACAATATGAGCGAAGGGATTTTATATATTGGCGTATCACAGTGCCTGTTTGCCGCATTTATTATTCTTGTAAGAAGCCGAAAAGCAACACACGAAAAAATTCTTATCGGATGGCTTCTTTTTATGGCTCTGAAGTTTCTTGTACTTCTTTTAAAAAACTATCACGAAGAATATTTTGATGCGCAGTTTGCAACAGGATTAATACCTTTTACATTCGGGCCCTTCATGTACCTCTACACGCGTTTTCTCACTGATGAGGATGCGCGCTTTCGTTGGATAGATTTAAAGCACTTTCTGCCTTTTATTATCTCTACTGTATTCTATTTTGCCTACTGTCGCGACAGGGTTTCGTTTGAAGAAAGTACTTATCTGAAAAACGATGAGTATTTGTGGGTACGCGCTCTCTTTGCCGTGGCTATGGTAGGTTCTATCATATTATATAGTGCATTAACCAGCATGCAAATACGGTATTTTTTCAAGACCTTCAGGCAAAAGTTTTCGTTTGAGTCGGGTAAGAGCAGGATAAACTGGCTTCGTTTTGTGAATATCACATTTATTATCAGCAATGCTGTGTTTGTGATTGCAGGAGGATGGAATGCGATAGCAGCGCAAAAAATCTTTAATCTGGATTTGCTTTCAGGAATATGGTTGATAGTGCTTGCTTATGCAGTGAGCTACCATGGAGTACAGGAGAAAGGGCTGTTTTATGCATCTATGAAAAGAAAAGAAGAACTTATTACTGATGAAATTAAAGAAAACAATATTCCTGAAACGGCTGAGTTGAAAATGATCCTGGAAGAGAATCACATTTTGGCAAGCGAGGAACTGGAAGTCAATGTTGAAGATAAAGAAATAAATTCTGATGAAACGACAGAAGAACTGCGAGTAGCCAAAAAACCGTTGGTGAGTGAAACGCAGATGCAACGGGTTATTGTTAAGCTTCTGGATTTTATGGAAAAGGAAAAACCGTATTTAAACCCTGAGCTAACCATTCAGGATCTTGCCGATAAAATGAACATTCCCAAACATCACCTAACTTATATTATCAATAACGGGTTGCAGAAAAACTTCTTCAACTTTGTTAATGAGTATCGAGTAGAGGAATTTAAAAAAAGAGTGGCTAATCCTGCATATAAGCATCTTACGTTGCTCGCTATCGCTTTTGACAGTGGTTTCAATTCAAAATCTTCTTTCAATAATATTTTTAAAAACATAACCGGACAAACTCCTTCGGAATATAAAAAGAGCATAGACCAAAAAAAATAAAGGGAGGCTTAATTCCCTCCCTTTGGTAAACTATTGTTACCCATATCAACGCTGGATAATAAGGGGTAAAGTTTTTGAGTAACCGTCTGTTGTTTTTAACGAAACGTAATAACTGCCGGAAGGAAGATTTTCTATTGGTAATTCAATTAGAGAATTTCTATTTCCGAATTTAGCAGAAATGATAGCTATCGTTTGACCGATATGGTTGATTAGTTTAACTTCTGCACTTCCTTTTTCATCTGAATTTATACTAAGCCATGCGTGAGATGTGGCAGGATTGGGGAGCAAAATAGATGTGATATATCTTTTATGATATATATGATTGTTTTGCTCGTTTTCCTTTTTAAGAGCGTTGTATGATAAAGTATCGCATGCCGGACAAGTACTATCGGGAGGAATATATGATGTATCGGTGCTCACATACATAGTGTCAGATGGTTGGTATGTGCTATCGGCAGAATTATTGTTGTGATTATTTCCCAAGGAGTCTTGTGGTGTATTTCCACCAGAGCCTTGGTTGCCGGTGTTTACGTTTAAGCTGTCCTGAGGTAAATCTGGATTATCATCAGGTGCATCAGTGGAGTCTTGGTCACCAGGATCATCGCTGTTAGACCTGATTAGTACCATCATATTGTCTTCGCTCATTCCACACACATTAACAGCTCTCACGGTTAGCTGAACACCTCCATTCATTTGGTCGGCAAAGCCATGTTGGTAAATAGTTGCAGCTTGGTTGGGCTGCAGGAAAGTACCATCGCCACTGGTAAACCATCCTACCATGTTGCCATTATTTATGTTAGCGTTTACAGCAACCGGATCTCCGGCTTGAATAACCTGATCCGGGCCGGCATTTACTGTGGGAACTTTCATTAACGGAACAGCTAAAACTTTTGTAACGTCAGGGCAGGAATTTGTAGATTCTAAGGTGGCAGAAAAAATAACCTGATTATCTAATTCATTGGGGAAATAAGTAATTGTTCGGTCGTCAAACGGCATGATAGAACCTAACCCAACGAAATCCCAAGTTATATTTCCCGGATCTCCAAGTGCAGTCACCAGAAAAGGCAGATTAGCACAGGCGGTCCCGACAGGAGCAATAACTAAGTTATTAGGCTGGTCAAAGAAAATCATCGCATCTTTAGTAACATCATCGCAACCCGGCTTCCCTTTAACTTTAAGGGTAATTTTAACGTTTCCTTGGTTTGGATCGTTGGGCGATGGAACATAAGTTATAAAAGGGGAATTTACATCTCCTATAAAATTTCCTCCACCGTTTGTACTCCAAATCATTCCGTTGCCATTATTGACTAATGCATTAAAATTAACAGGTTGAAGTGCGTTTGAGCACATTTGAACTACAGCAGGCGCTAATGTTATTTCAGGATTACCATTTATATAGAATGAGAAATGCTGTATGGCAGAGGGGCAACCAATACTCATTGCTTTAAATTGGCCTTTTGTAAATTTATTAACATCCGATGGTGCCGGGTTATAAATTGTATTTAGAGCAAAAGGATTATCAAGTGTTCCGTCTCCTACTGTGATAGTCCATAAATAGGCATCTGCTGTTGCGTTTGCCTTCAGTTCAACTGGTTGTCCTTCGCATACTTCTGACGGAATATTTAACGAGTGAATAACTGGCTTTTTTCTAAGATGTATTTGAATGGTGTCTTTTGCAGCTTTACATGGTGAATCTGCATTTGCAATTACTTGAAGCTTTACAAAACCTCTCGCATAATCATTGGTGTGAAAAATATAAGTAGGATTCTGTGTGTTACCATTAAGCATTACTCCATTACCGGTGAGAATATTCCATTGGATTGAAGAGGCATTTTGAATTAATGAGTTTAACTGG
>JAVQWQ010000039.1:0-17076 GCA_033578915.1 Chitinophagales bacterium
ATAATAGCAGCATCGTATTCTTTAGCCAATGATACAATCTCGCCAAGTGGTGCAAAATCGCCATCCATTGAGTATAGCGCTTCTATGGCAATGAATTTTAAACCATCCGCTTTTTTAAGTTTGTCTTGCAGATCGTTCAGGTCGTTGTGGGAAAATGATAAAGATTTTGCCTTACTCATTCTTATGCCGTCATGCATACTGGCATGTACCAGTTCGTCATAAATAATAGTTGCATTTTTGTATGGTATTGAGCTTAATACTCCAAGATTGGCCATATAACCGGAAGGGAATAGTAAAGCTGCTTCTGATTGATGCATTTGTGCAAGCACATGCTCCAATTCCTCTGCAAAAGAGGTATTCCCGGATAAAAGTCTTGAACCGGTAGCCCCATATAACCTGGGGCTTTTATCAAACTCATTAATTTTCTTTTCTATTAATGTTTTTAGAGAGTTTTGGGTGGCTATTCCAAGGTAATCATTTGAAAAAAAATCAACGTTGTTTCCCGACAGAAATAATGAGCGAAAATTTCCTTCACACTTTCTGGCAAAAACTTTTTCTTTTAAATATTGCGAAACTGAATCAGACATAACACATAGCGAAAATGTAGTTTGATTCAGTTATAAAATATATTTTAACTACTAAAAAGACTAAAATTCAAAGTTGAACTTTGGATGAAAAGTAAGTATCAAGAATTTCTTGCATGAGTTCTGTTGTGAGCGGTTTAGGGATAAAATCAATTACCTCCTGACAGGACTTGGCACGCTCGTAATCTTCAGGAAAAATAGAGGAGCTAAGAAGAAATATTTTCGTATTGCTGCGAATATGTTGTGGGAAATTTTTATATTCTTTGAGAAAATCCCATCCATCTATACCTGGAAGATTAATATCCAGAAGAAGCAAATCCGGAAATTTCCTGCTTTCTGATGTAGCCTGATTTAGTGCTTCCAACACATCTTTTACCTTGTAGAAAGATTGGACGATGCTAGGGTTAATGCCACAGTCTTCCAAAACCAGTTTGCACAGAAAGTTGTTAGCCTGGTCATCGTCTACAATGTAAATAAGTTCCATAGCGGTTGATTTAATGATTTCTTGAAATAAATACGGTAAAGGTTGTTCCCTTATCGGGTTGGCTTTGCACATCAACCCAACCACCAAGAGTTTCTGCCTGAACTTTAACCAAATACAAACCCATACCTTTGCCTTCTACATGGTCGTGCAACCGCTTATACAAGCCAAAAAGTTTGTGTTTGTTTGCCTCAACATCGAAGCCTATTCCATTATCTTCTATTTTTATCCAAATAAAATTTTCCGATAAACCCGAACTGATTTGTAATACGCATTTTCTATGCGGGTGGCGATATTTCAGCGCGTTTGAAATTAAATTGTATAAAATACTATGCAAATAACTCCTGATGGTAACTACCTCATCTACTGCGGAAAAATCAGTAATAATATCCGGGTTGATATTTTCAATATCAGACACCATTGTTTTTAGAACCTGAGCAAGAACTTCGCTGATTAATACTTTTTCCCTTTCATGCGCAATCACACCTCTTAGTTGCAAAATGTTACTTAGATCCTTGAGTATCTCATCAATAGATAATGCGCTTTCATAGATAGAATCGATAATTTTATTATTCCTTTCACTTGATTCATTTTTTCGGAAAAGCTTGGCTAAACCTATGAGGTTGGCCACCGGCGCGCGAAGATTATGAGACACAATATAATTGAAATGCTGCAGCTCCTTATTCTGTTGGATTAAATCATTGATAAGTTTTCTTTTTTCTTCTTCTCGCTGTTTTACATCTGTTATATCGTGGGCAATACCGATAAGTTTAGTGACCTTTCCCAGTTCGTTCCGATTGAGGTGAACGATAGAATACAAATACCTTACTTCCCCGGAATTATTTACAATTCTATATTCGGATTCATAGAAGCTCGCTCCACTTTTGATAGCTTCTTTCTCTTTTTGCAGAAGTGCATCAATGTCTTCGGGGTGCACTCGTTTTTTGAAATCCTCAAAGCTGGTTTCAGGCGAATTTTTCAGCTCAAATATTTCATACATCATATCGCTCCAAAACAAATATCCGGTATTAGGGTTCCATACCCAACTTCCAATCTTACCTAAGCGTTGAGCTTCTTCCAGTTGCTGCTGCTTTTCTTCCAGCTCTCTGGTTCGCTCGGAAACTCTTTGCTCAAGAAGCCGATTTAGGTGTTCTTGTTCTTTTTCAAGCGATATGCGATCGGTAATGTTTCTATTAATGGCTCTGTAACCAATAAGCTTGCCGCTGCTGTCTCTGATGGCTTTGCCCCTAGCCTCGACAATAATTTGGGTGCCGTCCTTTTTTATCACATGATGTGTAACCGGCGGATATACATCGCTATGTTGTGTATGTTTAACTGCGTGGCGAATGACATATTCTGCTTCGTTTGATGGTATAAATTCGGCTATTTTTCTGCCCAGAACTTCCTCAGGTGTATATCCCAAACTCTCGGTCATGCTTGGGCTCACATATACAATCGTGCCATCTTTAGCAAGTTCAAAAAAATAATCTACTGCTACCTCTGCCATGTCGCGAAATCGCGCTTCACTAACCTCAAGAGCATGTTTTGCATTTTCAAGCTCTGTAATATCTGTAAAGGCAACGATTATACCAACAATCCCCCTATCTTCGGTTCGGAAAGGCATCATGCGCTTTAGGAAGTGTTTACCATGCTGCGTGGTCACCTTTCCTCTGAAACCAGTATTTTCTTTTAATATTTTCTGAGCATAAAAAGTTACATCACAATCAGAAAAATACCCTTCAATTTCTGATATTTTCTTTCCAATGTCGCTGTTTGATATATTATATAAATCTAATATTCCTTTTGAGTAAAACTGAACTTCTAGCCTCTTGTTTAGAAGTAATACAGAGCTACCTGCTGTATTTAGAATAGCCTCTATTTCTCTTTTAACATAGTAGAGGTCAAAGTCAAGTGGTTTTAATTTATTTTCTTCAAATAAATACACACTTAAAGATACATAATTATGTTGTTAATAAAACAAAATTTCAATGCAATTTTTTTGATATTCTTTCAAACTCAAATGGTAATTTATACGACAAAAATTTCTTCAAAGTTTTTCAAAAAAGAAGTTCCCAAGCAAATGGGGTTCAACTATAAAATCCCAAAATATTTTGTAAACATAAATTTAGATTGAATTCAGTTCTTTCAAAGTAATATCCAATATAAACACTTTTCTACAGGAACAACCGGAAAGTATCATCAAATATTTGCAAATAAATGATTAGGTTGCTTAATAAAACTAACTGAATGATTTCTTTAGCGAAGTATAAACTGAGCCTTATTGTTTACATCTATGGATCTTACATCGTTTAAACTATCGGCAATATAAATTTGACGATATTATTTGTTTAGTGAATTTAATACGTAAGTATTCGAATTTGGGGCATTTGCCTGAGCCCTGAATTCTATTACATTTTGTTCCTTTTGAAATTTTTGCGAAGCATAATCATCTACTTCTTCGGCAATCAGCGGAGCAATGGTGAGTCCTACCAACGAAGATAATTTGATGAGAATATTCATGGATGGTCCTGATGTGTCTTTGAAAGGATCGCCAACGGTATCACCAACTACTGCTGCTTTATGGGGTTCTGATTTTTTGTAAAAAACTTCTTTTTTACCATTCACTTCTATCTCAACACCCTTTTCAAAAGATTTTTTGGCATTATCCCAAGCCCCTCCTGCATTGTTTTGAAAGATTGCCCACAATACTCCACTGACAGTAACACCTGCCATATAAGCGCCCAGCGCTTCTGCGCCCATCAACAAACCAATTGCAATTGGAGTTAAAATAGTGATCACGCCTGGTGCAATCATCTCTCGCAGCGCTGCCTGAGTAGATATTTCAACACAACGCCCATATTCAGGCTTGCCCTTACCCTCAAGGATGCCAGGAATCTCGCGGAATTGCCTGCGAACTTCATTTACCATGTCCATGGCTGCTTTGCCTACACTGTTCATAGCTAAGGCGCTGAATACAACAGGAATCATACCTCCGATAAAAAGTGCTGCAAGTACTTTGGCTTTAAAAATATCTATGCCTCCGATTCCTGTAATATTCACATAAGCTGCGAACAATGCAAGCGCGGTTAGAGCAGCAGAGGCAATCGCAAAACCTTTCCCGATAGCAGCAGTCGTGTTTCCTACTGAGTCGAGAATATCGGTTTTTTCGCGAACTTCTTTTGGTAATTCACTCATTTCTGCTATGCCTCCCGCATTGTCGGCTATCGGGCCAAAAGCATCAATAGCCAATTGCATGGCAGTAGTCGCCATCATGGCAGCAGCAGCAATACCTACCCCGTAAAACCCCGCTAAAGAATATGAAGCCCAAATTGCGCCCGCAAACAAAATGATAGGGAATGCAGTGGATAACATGCCCGTCCCAAGGCCTGCGATAATATTTGTCGCGGCACCAGTAGCTGATTTTTGAACGATAGCCATTACTGGCCTTTTACCTAATCCTGTGTAATATTCCGTAATGAAAGATATAGCCCCGCCCACAAACATTCCAATACACACGGCATAAAACACATGAATTCGAGGAACTGTTACTTCACTGTCATGCAAATTCATTTGCATGGTCTCAGGCAGCATTAGTGTTATCAAGGCAAATGAGGCTAAAAGGGCAATAAATATAGAGCTCCAGTTACCCATGTTTAGCGCATTTTGAACTTTATCGGTATTGGCAGTGCCATCATCTTTCACCTTAACAAACCAACTCCCAATAATAGATGCTACTATGCCTGCACCTGCAATTGCAAGAGGGAGTAAAATAGCTCCTATACCGCCAAAGGAATCGTTGTAACTTGGGTTTTCGGATATCAGGTAGTTGCCCAACACCATAGAAGCGAGCACCGTGGCCACGTAAGAACCAAAAAGGTCGGCGCCCATACCAGCCGTATCGCCCACATTATCGCCCACATTATCCGCAATTGTTGCTGGGTTGCGCGGGTCGTCTTCAGGTATGCCCGCTTCTACTTTACCTACCAAATCGGCGCCAACATCGGCTGCTTTGGTGTAAATGCCTCCACCAACGCGTGCAAAAAGTGCAATGGACTCTGCGCCTACCGAAAAGCCAGTGAGTACTTCGAGTACACGAGTCATGCTATGGTATTCGTATTGCCCAAGAGCGAACATGTTGTAGAAAATTACAAAAAGCACACTCAGTCCTAATACTGCAAGTCCAGCAACACCCAGCCCCATAACTGTTCCACCACGGAATGATACCTGTAGCGCTTTGGCTAATGAAAATTTAGCTGCCTGTGTTGTTCGGACATTTGCTTTTGTGGCGATGCGCATACCGATAAAACCTGCCAGTGCAGAAAACACACAACCCACCACAAAAGATGCCACAATCAGAATATGCGAATGTTTTGCAACCTTCTCGAGTTGAGACAATACACCGAGACCAATACCCGCTATGACTACATAAATAGCCAAAATGCGATATTCTGCTTTTAAAAAAGCCATGGCACCCTCCGCAATACTTGAGGAAATTGCTGTCATTTTAGTGTCTCCAGGATCCTGTTTGCCAATCCATGAAGAAAGAAATGCCATGTAGGCCAAAGCTAAAATGCCAAAAAGTGGTAATGCATAAATTAAATGCTCCATATGCTACTATTCTTAGCGTTTGGTGAATTGTTAAAAAAGGACGGCAAAAATAGAATATAAAATCAGAACTGCTAACAACTCATATCATTTAGAAATCGAAGGCCAATAATCAACAGAGCAAGGCTGAAGTTTTTTAAATAAATTCCCATCCAATGTCAGGACGATAATATTTTCCTTCAAATGATATTGTATCAATTGTATTTAAAGAGCAATTTACTGCTTTAGAGATATTTTCAGCAAGTGAAGTAACCGCAAATACCCTGCCTCCATTGGTAAGCAGATTATCCTTATCGCGTTTTGTCCCGGCATGAAAAATGATAGAGTT
Source organism: Chitinophagales bacterium (assembly GCA_033578915.1). Taxonomy (GTDB): domain Bacteria; phylum Bacteroidota; class Bacteroidia; order Chitinophagales; family LD1; genus UBA7692. Next base: position 5,999 of record JAVQWQ010000039.1, read on the forward strand.
TGAGTGCTCAGGCAATGATATTTTCAGTCCTTTCTGATATTCACCCGGATAACCTGCTGATGCCACTACTACAGTTGCTGCAGCATCAGGACGTATTGAAATTCTATGTTCTCCAAGCTTTTCCTCAACAACTAATTTAAATAAACTCAAAAGATCTGTTTCTATGCGAGGAAGTATTACCTCGGCCTCAGGGTCCCCCAACCGGCAATTATATTCAATTACATATGGCTCTCCACTTACATTCATTAAACCGAAATAAATAAAGCCTTTATAGATTATACCTTCTTTGTTTAATCCTTTAATAGTAGGAGCTATAATTCTCTCTTCTACTTTAGCCTTAAGTTCAGAATTAAAAAATGGGACAGGCGACACAGCGCCCATCCCTCCCGTGTTTGGGCCAGTGTCCCCGCGGCCTATACGTTTATAATCTTTGGCTTCAGGAAGCATCATATAGCTCTTTCCGTCTGTGAGCACGAAGACCGAAAACTCAGTTCCTTTTAAAAATTCTTCAATAAGCACTGTTTCTCCTGCTTCTCCGAATCTATCTTGGACCAACATAGCCTCAATACCTTCAATTGCTTCATTCGCTGTTGCACATATTAATACACCTTTGCCTGCAGCCAAGCCATCGGCTTTTATCACAAAGGGGGGTGAGTTTTGTTCAACATATTGTTTTGCCTGCTCCAGAGTATTTTTATCAAAATATCTGAATGAAGCAGTAGGGATGCTGTGTCTTTGCATAAATTCTTTAGCAAATCGCTTGCTGCCTTCAAGCATAGCCCCTTTTGCTGAAGGCCCGATTACCCGGATTTTGCCGTCTGGATACCTTTCCGCAAAGTAATCGTAAATACCTCTCACCAGCGGCTCTTCCGGCCCTACTACTATTAGAGAAATATTATTTTGTAAGCAGAACTGCTCCTGGGATTTGAAGTCGTTTATGCTAATTTCAACATTAGTACCACATAAAGCCGTCCCTGCATTGCCGGGAGCAATAAATAATCTAGTGCATAATTTACTTTGCGTAATTTTCCATGCGAGAGCATGTTCCCTACCTCCCGCGCCTATTAGTAAAATATTCATGCTTTAAAATTATTCAGGGCAAGTATAGTGAAAAGCTCTACAGCTTACCCAAATTCATTGAAAAACAAGGGCAGGAGAGGAGTTACAGTGCTATTAAAGCTTAATAATTATTCATTGAAGAAATTGTTTGGAAAATAATCTGGATTAATCATCAAATTTAATCTTGATTTTATTGTAGTAAAGTTCTGTACGCGATTCAAATCCGGAATCCGTTCCAATAATCACCCAAAGTTCCCCGCTTGAATTTGTCTTAATTTTAAAAGGTTTTGATTTATTTTTTTTAGTTACTAAGGTGTATTGCGTTGTAGTATCCGAAACCCCAATGGTACCAAGATTTATCATATCTTTTCCTTCATTCATCTGAAGTCCATGGTCTATATTCATTCTGTAAATACCTTCTGTTGTATTCAAAATAGACAATGGTTCATATAAAACAGCTCCTGCTTTCAACATGACTGCATCAGGAGGGCCACCAACTCCAATTTGGTTTGTAGGTACATTTGAGGCAAATTGTATTTCGAATTCTATTTCATAATTTTCGTTGGGTTCTAATCCGGCAAACTTTCTTTTAATAAACATGAAAAGATCGTCACTCCTGTTTGTTCCTCCTATTTTCAAAGCCATTTTTGTAGTATCTAAGGGAGCAGGTAGGCGAGTCCTTATAAATTCAAGATTATAATCTGCCGTGCTTGTATCTGCATGATCCGAAAAACCTCCAATCCATCCATCATAACCAGTTGAAAAATCAAATTCAAATTCTTTCTCCTTGTCCTTATCATTTTCCTCTTTCTCACATCCAGCTAAAAGTATAAGTAAAAATATGAAGAGGCTGATGAGGTTTTTATTCGTTTTCATTTCATAAATTATATAACAATAAATTTATAAAACAAAACTAATAAAATTGAAATGGTGTATCAATCCGAGCTTCAGCTTTTAATTGTTATCCTCTGTGATAAACTTAACGAATTAATTCGTGGAAGAAATCTTTTTAGTTATTTGCAGCTAAACGTTTTAAAACAAAATATCATTTCACTTTGCTAAATACATAAAGCATCTCGCGTGCAATTTGGCGGCACCTTTCATCGTAAGTAGCAGTTTCTTGTGGGGTGTTGTCAGAAATTTTAGGATCATTATAAGGAATAGCGAAACGCTTTTCTGCGCCAAAAACAACGGGGCACGCCTCGTCTGCAGTATTACACACCATTATGGCTGCGAAACCGTTTTTGGGGTTGTAATCATCGTTATATTTCTTTGAAAAATGAACTTTGCCGCTATCGTGTTCGCTTACGCGAAGAATGTTTTTCGGATTTTCTTTTTTTTCTTCAACAGTATGAATGAACCCAGCACGAACTAGTGCTTGCATAGTGCGGTAATTTGCAGCTGTTGCTTCAGTACCTCCTGAATAAGTTTCCACATTTGGAATATTGTAATAAAGTGCAGCAGCTCTGGCCCATGCTTCTCCAAAGTGGCTCCTGCGCGAGTTGTGAGTACAAATAAATACAAGCTTTACCACTTCATTTTTCCTGCGCTTTTCTGTGATGTAATTTGCTATTTCGTTCAATTGTTTTTTTCTGTTTTTATCAATTAATTTAAAAGTTTGGGTAGTTTCTCTTATGTAGTTATACAACTTATTGTTTTCTTTAATGGATTGGGCCTGATTCATGAGCTGAATAAATAAAGTAATTATTAATGTGAAGCGTGCCATTTTTTAAGCATAATTTGACTTGTCAAATAAAGAATCGTTTTTGTCTTCAGGATTAAAACTTAAGTTTATTTTAATATGATAAAATTATTAATCGCTTGTTTGCGCTTTATCTATATTAGAGGGTAATAATTCTTCATAATCAGAAAAGTCAGATTCTTCGCTGCCAAATTCGGTGTATGCCACCTCGGCATGGAGCCCTCTTTCTCTAAGATAGCGGGCGATTATCTCTGTGTATCCATGCGTAGCAATGACGTGTTCCGCACCGGTAGCTTCTATAGCGCTTAGTAAGGCATTCCAGTCGGCATGGTCGCTCAATACAAAGCCCACATCTGCATTTCTTCTGCGTTGATTGCCACGAATCTGCATCCAGCCACTGCAAATAGCCAGGGAATATGGTTCAAATTTTTTCAGCCATGGTGTTCCTGCAACTGAAGGAGGAGCAATGATAATACTGCCGCGATATTCATTTTTAGAAATGGTAGAAGATGATTTGGGATAGTCTGGTATATCTATACCTGAATTGATCAATGCAGCATTGACATTGGCTACAGCGCCATGCAGAAAAATTTTACCAAGTTCGGGATTCAGGTATTTTGAAAGCCTTTGAGCCTTTCCAAGTGCATAGCCGCACAAAATACTAACCTTCCCTTTTGACGCATTTTGCCTCCACCACATATGGATTTCGTCAAATATTTGCTTTTGAGGCTTCCAACGGTACACAGGTAACGCAAATGTGGATTCTGTGATAAAGGTATGGCACTTTACAGGTTCAAAAGGAGTACAAATTCCATCGTTTTGTAATTTATAATCTCCTGCTACAACCCAGATTTCCCCTTTATATTCAACTTTAATCTGAGCAGCGCCTATAATATGGCCTGAAGGATAAAGTGAGACAGAGACCCCATTTATGTAAATTGTATCACCGTAATCCAACGTTTGCAGCGAAATATTTTCACCCAATCGAAGCCGAAGAACTGGCTTTGAATCTTTATGTGCAAGATAATGCTTGCATCCATAACGAGCGTGGTCGCTATGAGCATGAGTAATAATTGCAAAATCTACAGGACGCCATGGATCTATATAAAAATTGCCTTCCTCGCAAAAAATACCCTTTTGAGTAAACTTTAACAGTTGAGACATGGGGATTGACTCCAGAAAGAAAAGTCTATGGCTTTTAAAACTTATACAATAAATACCTCAAAAAGTTTTGGCAGATTAGCCAATCATTCCTTCATTATTGACTAAAAAATAAGCGAAGGGGAAAAATGAAACGGAAATTTGAGGTGGGTGCAGAAGGATTCGAACCTCCGACCCTCTGCTTGTAAGGCAGATGCTCTGAACCAACTGAGCTATGCACCCTTTATAAGAGGGCAGCAAAGATAAATGCTTTCTTTACACTTACAATATAAAAATTTTTTTCAACTTATTTGACTGATAAAATATAATTTCTTTTTTTGCAACTGTTGCGGTTTTCTCTGATTTTTAATTCAGAGAAATTAAAAGGGAACTCCGTGAAAATCGGAGGCAGTACCCGCTGCTGTAAGCCGGGTCTATTTCACATAGCTGAAATAGATAAGCTCTTAATCAATCCACTGTTCGCAAAAGTGAACGGGAAGGTGAGCTGAACCGGTAAGCCAGAAGACCTGCCGTAACAATCATACATTCAAGACTTTCGGGAAAAAAAGTGTTGAATGAGGCCGATTTGATCCGGACATTTTGGTTTTCATTCTCTCTTTAGTTCCCATTAAGTCTTTATTGTTCATATCTTAAAAAATCAAATATGAAAAAAACATTTATTCACTTCTTTTTAGTACTATTTCCTTTTGCGACAGTTATTTCACAAATTACCTACACTTTTGAAAATCTAAATGTTCCTCCAGATTCATTTATTTCTCCTAAAAACCTCAATGGTGGTTTTGGAGACTCTTTAATATATTTCTATTCGGAATGGGATACCGCATTTGGTGGCTATTGGGCCGGAGGCTTTGCACCCTCAACAAAAAAGGATAAGGTAACACCCGGTTTTACTAATCAATACAGCGCCATCACGGCTTCGGGATACAACAGTAATACCTATGCAGTGAGCTATGGAAACAGTAGCATCAAACTAAGAGGCAGCGCAGCCGGCAAGCCTGTAAAAGGATTTTATATCACAAACACTACCTACGCATTTTATAGTATGAAAGATGGAGATGCTTTCGCTAAAAAATTTGGCGGGCAAAGCGGTAACGACCCGGACTTTTTTTATGTTGTCGTAAAGGGTTTTCTCAACGGAAACAAGAAAAACGATTCAGTAAAGTTTTATCTTGCTGATTTCAGGTTTACAAACAATCAACAGGATTATATTCTTGACCAGTGGTCTTTTGTTGACCTTTCAGTTTTAGGAAATGTAGATAGTTTAACTTTTGAACTTCAATCATCAGATATCGGGCAGTTTGGTATGAACACTCCTGCATATTTTGCAATGGATAATTTTACCTTTAAAGATGTTGGAACTTCTGTTGAAGATGCAGTCGCTGCGCGTTGGTCATTAAATTCTTCAACAATTATTGAAAAAAATCAACCTATTATTATTGAGAATAAAGATGCACACTCATTCATTGTAAAAATTGTTGATGTAAGTGGAGCAGTGCTGCGTACTCAGTCTTTCCAATCTGTTTATAAAGCAGAAATATCAACCGAAGGTTTGATGTCCGGCTACTATTTTTTAAACATAGAATCCGATAAAAGCCACCAGACCTTAAGATTTTTAATTCAATGAAATAGTTATGACATTTCATATAACAGATGTAGGCCGGCTATTGCTACTGTTTTTTTCGGCCTGCATCTGTTTATCTTCTACCGCAACTTTCACAGGCGACTCGATTGAACTCAAAGAGGTAATCATTACTGAGAGTAAAAATCTAAACACAAGGGCAAGAATAACATGGGATAAGTTGGAAAATTATTCCGGGCGTCGCCTGCCTGTGCTATTGAACGATGTATCGGGAATTTACCTCAAAAACTATGGCAACGGCCAACTAACTACAATTGCTGTTCGCGGGACCAGTAGCACTCAAACAGAATTGATGTGGAATGGCATCCGCATAAATTCGCCTATGCTGGGGCAAAGCGACTTTGCATTAATAAATTTGGGTTTTTACGATAACGTTGCAATTCAGTACAATCAGTTGAATGGAGCTATTGGCAGCAACATCAACTTGAACAATGTAGCACCAGGGCCCGGAGCTGGCTTTCAGGGAGTTATTCGTGGTGGGAGTTATGGCCTTTTTGATCTTACGATGAGCACATTTTATGGAAATAGTTATCTGCGTGGCACAACAAGGTTTGCTGTATTACAATGCGAAAACAATTTTCCGGTGAAGAAAAACGGCTCACTCATCCGCCAGGCCAATGCCGGAGTTTATCAATGGGCTTTATTTCAGCAAGCTCATCTGATTTCAAAAAAAAACCATCAAGTAAGCTTGTTTTTTTGGCTAAACAATGCTGAGCGGCAAATACCACCAACTTTGCAGCAAATGCTTTCGTTTGCGCGTCAGCATGATAAAAGTTTCAGGAATTTACTTCATTGGAATTATGAAAAAAAAGGACTAAAGCTTTCTTCTAAACATGCTTATTTGTATGAATATCTTCGTTACATCAATCCGCTTGCTCAGCTGGACAATGTGAGTTTTACTCATGTAATGCGCAACTTATTTCAAGCCGGTTACAGCAAAGGCATCTTCAATTTCGATGCAAGCTTGTTTGCAGATTACGAATATGCTTCGAGCGATGGTTATCGCAGACCTCATCGCCGTATCCTTTCTGGCATGTGTTCAAAATTTTCATTTAACATTCAACGATTAACCTTATCCGGCGGATTCAGGCAGGAGTTGATTGACCTAAAGACCTCGCCTTTCATGCCATATTTATCTGCAAATATTTATCGCAGTTGGAATGGACATCTTGTAACAGTAGAAGCTACCGGAAAAAGAAGTTTTCGCTTTCCTACATTCAATGATCTTTACTGGGCGGGAAGCGGCAACCCGGACCTCAAACCGGAAGATAGCTGGAATGCTGAAGCTGTTTTTAAATATAGTTATCTCAATATTTTTAATCTATCATTATCTAACTATTATGCATGGATAAAAAACAACATTCAGTGGTCGCCTGAGGCTTCCGGAATTTGGAGGCCGCAAAACCTGAAAAACGTATTTGTTCGCGGCATTGAAATTTCTTCTAAAACAAATATTTCGTTAGCTAAACAGACTACAAGTATTTTATATGTAAGTTATACTTTCACCCGCTCAACACAAACTTCCTCACTCATCGCAAATGACGGTGCCATTGGTAAGCAACTTATTTATGTCCCGATTCACAGATTATCTGCAATGGCTGCAATTTCTTACAAAGGTTTTGAAGTATCTGCTGCAGTTCGATATGTAGGCATGCGTTTTATAAGCTCTGATAATACAGAATCACTTCCTCATTACACAACTGCGGATTTAGATCTTTCTAAGCATTTAAAAATTGACCGTTCAACTGCCCGAATTAATTTTAGAGTAAACAATCTGGCTAATGCAATATATCAGGATGTTGCTCAAAGGCCTATGCCTCCGCGAAATTTTGAATTTACTCTATTTCTTAATATATGAATTTTCTTAAAAGATTTATTGTTCTTCTATTTTTTGTTGTAATTGCTGCATTTAGCGGTTGCAGTAAACAAGACGATGCTAAACCTTTGCCAGACGTTAAAGGCAGAAAGGTTTGGATTATTAATGAAGGAAATTTTCAGTTTGGAAACGCTTCTATTGACGTGTATTTTCCCGATTCTCAAAAAATATATAAAAATGTCTTTAAACATGTGAACAATAGCTCTTTAGGCGATGTGGCTCAAAGTGCGGTTTTGACTGACGAGACCCTCTTTGTGGTAGTGAACAATTCAGAAAAGATTGTAGCCATAGACAGAAAGACCTACAAAGAAAAATATAGTATAAAACTACCGGGCAGTTCCCCCAGGTACATGTGTTTAGTATCTTCGACTAAGGCTTTCGTTTCTGAACTCTATGCAAAAAAAATTTGGATTATTAATCCGGAAACCGGAGAGCTAACTGGTTCAATTAATACAGAAGGATGGACTGAGCAGATGGCTTTATTCGACAAGGAATTGTTTGTTGCGCAGCGCAGTCGTCCAAACGATATTTATGTTGCCAATGTGTTGGTGATTAATACGCAGACAAATCAAATTATACAAAGAATTTCGCTACCTGAAGAACCTGTCTCATTAGCTGCCACATCAGGAAAGGTTTGGGTGCTTTGCAAAAACTTTCAGTCCAGTGTTAAACCAACCCTGATATGCATCAATGCTTCAATGAAAACCATCGAACGACAATATGATTTTTTACCTGATGACAGTCCTTCTCTACTAAGGTCTATCGTTCCTTCAAACAAGTTGTTTTGGATAAATAATGGTGTTTATTCGATGCAAACCAATCAGGACTCACTTCCTTTACAACCCTTAATTCCAGGCAACAACCGCAATATTTATGCTATGGATATAAATCCTGAAAATGAAGAAATATATGTTGCAGATGCTCACGACTATGTTCAATCATCAACGGTTTACAGATATAACAAATCCGGTATTTTGATGCACAGTTTTAAGGCTGGAATTATTACCAATTCCTTCGTTTTTGAATAATGCTTTCTTATGTACTAAACGAAAAAAAGAGGATGATTTTTTACAACATTATTTTGACTCATTATTACGGCTATAATCAATCTTTGAATACAATAATTAAATGACCAAATCCTTACCTTCCAAAGGTATTTTTTTATAAACGTCTTTGTAAAATTCAACTTTACCTTCATGGTTAATGTCAGCTGTCATGTAAAAAATTAATACGGGAATTTTTTCATTAACCTTGATGTGCGTTGGTTTTTCGTTCTTCAGGCATTGAGATAAATAAAGTGTATCTACAGATTTATTTAATAAAAATTCTGCTAGTTCAAAGGGCTTTTCTACTCGGATGCAGCCATGGCTTAAATGCCTGTTATTTTGAAAAAAAAGATCGCGGCGATTGGTATCGTGTAGATATATGCTATAAGGACTACTTAGGTCAAACTTCATTACTCCCAGCGAATTATCGCATCCAGTGCCTTGTCTAAAGGTGTAGGTCAAATTTTTTGCTGTAATATTTTTCCAGTTAATCTGTCTGGGATCAACCTGATTTCCTTTTTTATCTAAGACCACAAATCCATTTCTTTCAAGATATGAAATGTCTTTTTGAACCTTTGGAAGAATTTCTTTCGAGGCTATGCTGTATGGAGGTATCCAGTATGGATACGTTATTACTTTAGTTAAATAAGCTGTAAAAACAGGAGTTCTGGTTTGTTCTTTTCCAACAATTACTTTCATAAATGAAACGTTGCCGGCATTGCGGTCTATTATGCGCAAATTGGCTGCCGGTATGTTTACTAAAATTAATTTCCTCTCTGCAACACGGTTTGTCCAGCGCCAGCAGTTTAAACTTTGCCTTATCTGTGCTAACCTGTAAGATAATGGAACGTTTAATGCTTCGATGGTTTTGTTATCTAAATTATTCGTTACAGGCAAGCCGATGGATTGTTGAAATTTACCAATAGATATTTTGTATAAACTGTCTTTGTTTAGCTGTGTACTTTCATCTTCCGATATAAAACTTAAAGCTTGCAGTTTATTTAAAATCAAAACGGTGTCGTTTGCTCTACACAGTAAGGTATCAATATCTCTGTTTACATATATTGTTTTTATAAGTTTCTGATATATTTTTTTTAAAATTTGGTATTCAGAAATCGCGGGTTCAAGCGAATCTATTACTTCTTTCCACGCATTGGTTGTAAGAACTTTTTTTAAAGCTTCCGTTACTTTATTCGTGTCAACGTGTAGTTTTATGCCATTATAGGATAATTCTGATATTTCCTTACCATAAGCCACATCATGAAGAAATGATATTGCAGCGTCAGTGAATAAAATTTCACAACGCAGCAGATTCTCTTCAGAAGTGTATTCGGAATTATGAAGTTGCCGGTCGAAGTCATCAATTATTTTTTTATGGTAATCTTTCGGGTCTAACCCCAATGAATCTGCATAATTAATCATTTCTAAAAGCAAGTTTCTTTTTTGCAGGGCTTTAGACTTTGCTTCAGCTATCACCGCCATCTGATGTTTTTCATAAAACTTTTCTACTAATTTTTTTTGATGAATTTCTTCTGAATCCTTTTGCTGAATTTTCTCGTGAAATTTGATGTCGCCAAGCAGTTGTAAAGCTTTTCCTACATAATGGGAAGAATAAAAAAAATATAAGACTGAAACTATTATCGTTACTAGTGCCAATATAATTGCTGCAAAAAATTTTATTTTTTTCAATTTACCTCTGTTTTATTTGTCGCAAAATAATAACAAATGGGAGTTCAGGAATTGCACGATGAAAACTTTGAAAACATATTGAATGAGAATGAAAAAGTAATTGTAAAGTATTATGCAGACTGGTGTGGCTCATGTAAGTTGTTTGCGCCTAAATTCAAAAGGTTAAGTAACGATGAGCGTTTTTCAACAATTCTTTTTACTGAAGTTAATGCTGAAAAAAATCCAGCTTCTCGAAAAAAGGCGGGTGTGGACAATCTACCTTTTATAGCAACCTTTTACAAAGGAAATCTCATAAGCGCTCAGTGCACCTCTAAAGAAGAGCGGGTTTTAGAAATGCTAAATGACTTACTGAGTATATGATACTTGACATTTTAGCCATAGGAGCGCATCCCGATGATGTCGAGTTAGGTTGCGGTGGAACGTTATTAAGTCATATTGATAAGGGATATAAAGTTGGAATCGTAGATTTGACAAAAGGCGAATTAGGAACACGTGGCAGCGCTGAAATTCGATTGGCTGAATCGCTGGAGGCTGCCCGAATCCTGGGAGTATCTGTAAGAGAAAATTTAGGATTCGAAGATGTTTTTTTTCTGCACGACAGAGCACACTTGCTTGAAGTAATTAAAATATTACGACATTATCGTCCACAAGTTGTTTTAGTGAACGCGCAGTACGATCGCCATCCCGACCACGGTAAATGCGCCGCGCTGCTTCGCGATGGAGTTTTTCTTGCCGGCCTGCCAAAAATCTCCACTTCTTTCAAGGGCGAACTTCAGCAGGCGCATCGCCCTCGTGCTGTTTATAGTTATATCCAGGCTTTAAATATTATTCCAGATTTTGTTGTGGATATAACTAAATATTTTGAAACCAAAATGCGCGCTGTGCTGGCGTATAAAAGCCAGTTTT
>JAVQWQ010000040.1:0-16937 GCA_033578915.1 Chitinophagales bacterium
CAGCCCGGCCTCTGCGGCCGAGACCCTGAGCGAAGCGAAGGCCGAGGTTGCAGAGGACACCCCCAAATGAATTAATAATTTAAAAAATACACGCTTTTATCGGTGTGCTGAATTTTACAGCATAATTACCATTGTTTAATGGTGTTAGCTCAACTTGTTATAATACTTCATCAGCTTATCCGGAATTTCATCGTTGCATGCTAATTGATAATCCAGATAGGTGCAGGGTACGAGATGCTGCTCGCGGGAGAATTTGGAGTTTTTGTAGGGCAACTCCATCCACCACCTGCCGGTGATGTTGCTTTTCCAAAATGTGATTTCGTGATCGGTCTGTCCGAGTTTTACGTCAAAGCGCATATAGTTGTCGTTATCCTCCGGAAAATCGTTTTTGCGGGAGTAAAATCCTTCTATAAAATACCATATGGCGTGGGCAAAAAGCTGTGCACTCTGTTGGTTGATGTCGTAGTGAGGATTTAATTCATAAAATCCGATAGAACTTACTCGGTCGCTCATCCCGGCATAACGAACGATTTGACATAGTTCTTCTCCGTACAAGCCATGGGGGGATGCTTTAGGTTGTGCAGGCGCATCGCTCATGCGCAGGCAGCTGATATCAACGGTAACCATATCTGCATCGCGTAGCACAGGCTCCATAGTTTCTACGTTGGATTGTATCGTTCCTAACCTATAGCAATCAAAGCCCAAACTTTCAAGGGTATCTACTGCACTTGGATCGTTGAGGTAACTTTGATAGGCAAGGTGTTGATAGTTAAATAAATAGTTGGGCTGATGAAGCAGCAGATGCAAGAGAAAAGAATGGGCATGCAGTTGCTCATCGGCTTTAGCACCTAGGTCAATCCTGCCATCTATGTTTACCACATTGATGATCCCTAGGAGATCCTGATACCCGAGATACTGGCCAAAGGCCAGGTCGTGGCTGCCGCCAATTATAATGGGAACAATTTTGCGCGTGATACAGCCAAGCACTACGCCTGCCACCGCGTAGTAGGTATCTCTTGGTGTTTTGCCTGGGATTATACTCCCGAGATCTATCAACCTGAATTGATGTTTGGAAGGAAGATATAGCTGATAAAGTTGTTTTTTTATTTCATGCGGAGCCAAAGCACTTCCTTCGTTGTCGTGGTTGCCTCTCGCCTCGCAAACACTAACGATAGCTAAGTCAAAACTGCCTGGATAAAGATCTTCGCCTTTATAAAAATGTACATGACTCCCTATTTGATTAGGCAAAAACTTTAAGTCTGAAAAAATATCCTCAGGGTGTGTAGGAGTCAGGTATTCGCTAAACATGTTTTTTGATTGTAAAAGTATTTTCAAGCCAATACTGAAAGACAACTACTTTCTAAACCTGTTTGTGGATTATCTTGTAAAATATACAAAAAAAGCCGGCATAAAAACCGGCTCTACAAAATATAGTCTATTATCTATTTTTTCTTTCTTAACTTTCTATATCCGTACAAACCACCTGCACCTAGAAGCAACAAAGCTGCAGGGTCAATAGGTACGCGAGGGGGTGGAGGAGGACCTCCGGGACCTTGTGCATACGAAATAACTATTGCCAGAAGAGACAGGGTGCACAGCAAGAGAAGTTTCTTATTCATGAGTAAAAAATTTTTCTTGTTTACTGCAATAATAAATTGGAATTTTCACAATACCAAAAGTAAGCAATTTTTTTTTGACTTGAGGAATAAAAATTAATATTCTCGTAAAATAAAGCATTACACATATATTCAAATGACTTGTACAATAAGAATGCAGTTTAAGGTATAATTAAAATTCACATCAAAAATAAATACTGGAACGCAAAAGCTGGTTCATATTTGTATTAAGCTTTCATTAGTGATACATACAAAAAATTTTATTCATTAAAAAAGCCCTAGTCCATTGATGAACTAAGGCTTGTTATCGAAAATGCACTTCTTATAATGAAATGCTGTTTTTTTAGAAATTAAAATTTTAGGGAAAAATTAAGAGCCTCCTTTCAAAAAAGATTGAAGCTTCATGGCTACGCCCATGTCGCCTTTAACCTTTATCTTACCTCCCATAAAAGCGCTCATAGGATTAAGAGTGCCTGATATCATAGCCTGAAGGTCTTCTAAGGCCACTCCAATCACGCAATCAGCATCTTTATCATCGGTCGAAACAACATTGGTAGAACCGGTTCCATCAATGTAGATTTTTTGATCCCCAAAGTCAAACTTTAGCGTTTTACCGAGTGTTGGCGCTGCCTTTGCTCCGGCTTGTAAAACAGATAATACATTTTCGAATGACATAGAATTGTTGTTTTTATGGTTAACGAATGAATTTACATGTTTTTCATCTTCAGCATCAATCGCTGAGGCATAGTTAATGGTTAATCCTGAATTTTTATATTGTTTGTCATCAATAATGATTTTGGCAAGAATTTCACGCATTATTTCAGAAGTGCCTGCTCCTATGGTTAGTATTCGGCTATCGCGATACATTCTTGCAATTTTATATTCTTCCATATATCCATAACCGCCAAAATTCTGCAAACACTGGTAAGCAACTTTGTCACTTAATTCAGTAGCCATCAGCTTTGCAATTGTACTTTCTTTTACTGCATATTCGCCATCATTATGCAAACGACAACAGTGGTAAACATAATACTTTACAGTTTCAACTTCTGCAACAAGCTGAGCCATACGATGTCTAAGAACCTGAAATTTATTGATTGGCCTTCCAAAGGCATGCCGCTCACTCATATATTGCAAGGTATATTCTATTGCAGTTTCGCAACCGGCAATGGCTGAAATTGCCCCACAAAGCCGTTCTAACTGAAGTCCTCCCATAAGATAAATAAAGCCCTGGCCTTCTTCGCCAATAAGATTTTCAACCGGGACCTTTACATTGTCAAAGAAAAGCTCAGCAGTATCAGAGGAGTGCCATCCTAATTTCTTAAGTTTTCTTGCAGAAACACCTGGAGCATTTCTATCAATAACCAACAGAGATATTCCATCGAATCCTTTGCTAGGATCAGTTTTTACAACAGTTACGATATAATCCCCATAAACACCGTTTGTGATAAAAGTTTTTTGGCCATTTACGATGTAATAATCTCCCTGGCGTATGGCGCGTGTTTTAATATTTTGAACATCACTTCCGGCTCCGGGTTCAGTAATGCCAATTGAGCTGACCACTTCGCCTTTTATAGTTGGGACAAGATACTTCTGTTTCAGAAATTCGCTTCCATGCTTGTAGATGTAAGTAGAACTCATGTATTGAATAACACTGGGTGTAACGGCAAATCCTCCGCTCCATAACTTTGCAATTTCCTCGCAAAATACCACTGAATACCAGAAGTCAACCCCTGCGCCCCCATATTCAACAGGATAATTAAGACCCATGTAACCCATGTCTCCAAACTTTTTCCATATCTCTTTAGGAATGCGCTGCTCTTCTTCCCACTTGTCAATGTGAGGGGCTACCTCCTTTTGTAAAAACTCTCTTAATCCTTGACGAAAAAGTTCATGTTCTTCAGTGAAATAATAATTACGCATAGTTCCACATTTTTAGCAAACCTATATCTTTTTTTGAAAAAACACTATGAAACTCCTGATTGTTGCAGTTGCTAAACGATTGTTTAAGTCATTTTGTTTCAGTATATGAATTTATAAACCGACTAAGATTTTAGTCATTATAAGCTTTTTTACAATAAAATCCCATGATTTTACAGTAAATTAATGACCTAAGATAAGTTTCAACAAAAATTTTTTTGATAAAATCAAAAAATATAGCGCCTTAATTAACTCATAAACGTTTAAGAGCTTAGGTGTAATAGCGGGCAGAGTTTAAGTAATCTTCCAATGTGATGTCGTAAATCGGTGCATCTAAGCTTGCTGCCTGCTGAAAAACTTTAGGTCTTTCATAATCTGAGTGGCAATATTTTCTGAGGTAGTCTCTGAACTGCTTTCTGCATATATTCTGATTATGGGCTCTGTATTGCTTCTGCGCAGATGTACCCAATCCTTATCGAATTCTATTTTTAGGCCATCGATTTTATTAATGGGTAGATGTTTGTATTTGTTTTCTATTTCATCAAACAGGTTTTCTATATTAATTGAAGGGTCGAGATCAATTTTCTTCTTGCAGATATAGTAATTTGGATATTGAGCGCGTAGCAAAGAAACTGTTTTGCCGAATTGAGCTAAATAACTTAAAAAGAGTGCAATACCTACGAGGGCATCTCTTCCATAATGCAGCTCAGGATAGATAATTCCACCATTACCCTCCCCTCCTATCACAGCTTTTTCCTCTTTCATTTTCTGCACTACGTTTACCTCGCCAACTGCACTGGCAAAATATTCACAGCCATGTTTTTCGGTTATGTCGCGCAGTGCACGAGTAGATGATAAGTTTGAAACCGTATTCCCCTTTTTATTTTTTAAAACATAGTCTGCAATGGCTACCAATGTGTATTCTTCGCCAAACATTCCGCCATCTTCGCAAACAAAAGCCAATCTGTCCACATCAGGATCGACACTTATGCCCAAGTCGGCATTATTTTTTTTAACCGCAAGCGATAGGTCGTTTAGATGTTCGGGTAAAGGTTCCGGATTATGAGGAAAGAGGCCATTAGGCTCAGTGTAGAGTTCTATAATTTGCTCTACGCCGAGTGCTCGTAACAGTTTAGGCACAGCAATTCCGCCGGTACTATTTACACAATCTATTACTATTTTGAAGTTTCTTTTTTTGATAGCGATAGTATCTACCAATTTGAGATTTAGAATCTTTTGTATGTGCCAGTCTATGTAATGTTCTTTAAATGTATAACTACCAAGAGAGTTAACATCTTCATATTTAATTTCTTTGTCTTCTGCAATCTGCAGAACTTCTTCGCCTGCTTTAGCAGATATAAATTCTCCCTGTGCATTTAGGAGCTTTAAAGCATTCCATTGTTTGGGGTTGTGACTGGCAGTGATAATAATACCACCACCTGCACGCTCTTCTGGCACAGCAAGCTCAACAGTAGGCGTGGTAGATAAGCCTAGGTCTATCACATCTATTCCAATGGCCTGCAGTGTGCCTACCACAATATGATTTACCATTTCACCGCTTGTGCGCGCGTCCCGTCCAACAACAATTTTTCTCATTCCTGTGTTTTGGATTACCCATGTCCCAAATGCAGCAGTATATTTTAAAATATCTGGCGGGGTAAAGTTGCTTCCCGGGAAGCCTCCAATGGTGCCTCTTATTCCGGAAATAGATTTGATTAGCGACAAGTTGTAGTAATTTTGGTGCGTGAAAATACGAACTAAGCGCGAAAGGAATGCAAAATGATGTAAAACTTTTTTAATGGTTGATTGTAATAATATTACACATTGGTTTAATTCACCATATTACCATATACTATACAAACACCGCGATGAAACTGAGGCAGAATCATTCATTAATAATTTATGTGAGCGATTATCTCTATCTCCCGGATTAAAGGTCTTAGATGTAGGATGCGGAAGAGGCCGTCATGCTCGAATTCTAAGCAGAAAAGGAATGTATGTTACAGGGATTGATATAAGTGAAAACAATATTACAGAAGCAAAAAAACTACATGACGAAAAGCTTTATTTTGAAAAATGGGATATGCGAAATCCCTATAAAGAAAAGTATTTCGATATAGTGGTAAATTTTTTTTCGAGCTTCGGATATTTTGATTCTGAGGATGAAAACTTACTTGCTTTGAAAAGCATTGTATCTAACTTAAAAGAGTATGGCACACTGATTCTTGATTATATGAACAGTGAATGGACTGTAAAAAATATCAGGCAAAGAGAAATTGTAACTATTGAGAATATCCAGTTTCACATCACCAGAAAAGTACAACAAGGGTATGTATTAAAAAAAATATCATTTATCTCTAAAAGTGGCGTGCACGAAGAGTTCTGTGAAAAGCTGCGGATTATTACATTAGACACATTTAAGGATTATTTCAAAAAAGCCAACCTTGCAGTAACCCATCTTTTTGGAGATTATGAATTAAATAGTTTTGATAGCGCAAACAGTCCGCGTATGATATTTGTTTGTAAATTGATGAAATGATAGCTAAACAACGTGCTGCAGCCCAAATTAATTTTTGTAATTTTTTTCTCATTTACATTGGCAACAAATAATATGAATAAAAATCAAGAAATTGCAACGTTGGCCGGAGGATGCTTTTGGTGTACCGAAGCCATATTTGAACAGGTTGAAGGTGTACAAAAAGTTATCAGTGGCTATAGTGGCGGACATGTTCAAAATCCTACGTATAAAGAAGTATGTACAGGAATGACAGGACACGCAGAATGTGTTCAAATATTTTTTGATCCCAACAAAATTTCGTATCGGGAACTACTCGAGATATTTTTCAGTACACACGACCCTACTACCCTTAACCGTCAAGGAAATGACGTTGGTACACAGTATCGCTCTGCAATCTTCTATCACAGCAATGAGCAGAAGAAAATAGCAGATGAGCTTATCGCGCAATTAAACCGGTCAGGATTATTTAGCAAAAAAATAGTAACTGAGGTGACTCCTTTCAAGGATTTCTATCCTGCAGAGGATTATCATCAACAGTATTATTTTCTGAATAAAACATCAAATCCATATTGCACATTTGTTATTGAACCTAAACTGGAAAAGTTCAGAAAACTATATAAGGAAAAGCTAAAGAAATAATTAAAATTTCAACCCTACTTAAGATTAAGTTTAAAACTACTACTTTTTTAAAATGCAGAAACTGAGTTAATATCTTCTGATAAAAGACTCATCAATAATAGAATGCTCTACTTGCTGCAGATATCTTTTTACACTTGCATCAGCCTGCTTATCTCCGTACTGCACAATTACTCCCCCAATCAGGCTCTCGTCAACTTCTTCTTGTACATCAACATTTATTAAACCAGCTTCTGCTTTGAGTTTGACAATGATTTTCTGTACAATGGAAGGCTCAAGTTTTACAGCCGATGTGATTTTTACGGTAGTGATTTTATTAAGCGCTTTATACTGCTCAATGAAAGCAGCAGATATTTCAGGTATGTAGGCCTCACGTCCTTTCTTGACCAATAACTCCAGAAAGCGATAGGTTAATTCACTAACCTTACCATCGAAAATTTTACTAAGAACATTAATTTTTCTGTCAGCAGTGATTATTGGGCTTTTAAGAAGAAGTTTAAGTTCTCGGCTTGCGGATGTAAGCGCACAAATGCCAACCATTTCCGAATATACTGTTTCTAGCGCTTTGCGCTCTTGAGCAAGCTGAAGCAACGATTTGGCATAACGCTGAGCAATACGATACGCGCCCATTAGGAGTGTTTTTAATTAAAATGAATTTGATTAATTTGTTCTTCAACAAACTTCTGCTGTTCGGGATTATTTCTCAACTCTTTTCGAATCACTTTTTCTGCGATTTGCATTGCAGCCTCCCCAACCTGATTTTTCAATTCTGCAAGTGCAGCGCGTTTTTGATTATCAATTTCACGCAGCGCCATTTGTAGTTTTTGATCTGCTTCGGCCTGCGCTTTAGCAATAATTTCATTTTTTACTTTCTCGGCGGCTGCTTTTGCTTCAGCGATGATCCTATTTCGCTCTTCTTTGGCTTCAATAAGCAAAGCCTCGTTTTGCGAAACTAATTTAGACATTTCTGCCTTTGCCAATTCGGCGCTGCGTAGCGCTTGCTCAATATTCTGTTCGCGCTCTTTCAGCGCCTTTACAATAGGTTTAAAAGCAAACTTCCCAAGTATTATCCATAGAAGCACAAAAATGATAACACTCCAAATCGCTAGTCCGGGGTCTGGAGTAATTAAACTAAACGCTCCTGAGTCTGAAAGAAGAATAGTAAGTATATTCATATACATAATTTTAATTTTTAGAAAAGACTGCTTGTAATGGCAACCCCAGAACAAGCAGTCAGGAATTTTCGGGCATCCTATTTGAGCAGCGCCACAATCACAGCAAACAGGGCAACCCCTTCGATAAACGCAGCAGTAAGAATCATAGCTGCGCGGATATCGTTGGTGGCCTCAGGTTGCCGTGCAATGCTTTCTGCTGCACTACCCCCGATTCTTCCGATACCAATTCCGGCGCCCACAGCAGCAAGGCCTGCACCTATTGCTGCCATGCCGGGAACGGCCGCTTCTAATAAAACAGTGTTCAACATAACTGAACTATTTAGTGGTTAAAAAATACAGTTTTAATGTGCTTCATGACCATGATGCTCTTCAATTGCCATACTAATAAAAACAGCCGATAACATGGTAAATATAAATGCCTGAATGAATGCTACCAGCAACTCAATCACACTTATAAAAAGAGTAAAGGGAACGGCTACCAAAGCGCCCACTCCCGAACCAATCACTCCCCATATACTGCCAAACACAAAGATTAGACTTATAAGGCTCAACACGATTATATGGCCCGCGGCAATGTTTGCAAACAAACGTATCATCAAAGTTATTGGCTTGGTTAGTACCCCCAATAACTCTACCGGTATCAGCAAAGGGGCCATCCATAAAGGCTCCGGAAGAAATATATGCTTCCAATAATATTTGTTTGCTTTTACATTGATAATAATCCCGGTAATAAGCGCCAACACCATTGTTACTGCAATGTTTCCTGTAACATTGGCACTACCGGGGAAAATAGGCACAAGGCCTAGTAAATTATTCGTTAGTATGAAAAAAAATGCCGTCATTAAGTAAGGAAGGTAATATTCTGCTTTATTGCCTAATGCTTGTTTGGCAATATCATCTCTAACGAAAATAATTACTGGCTCCAATAAAGACTGCAAGCCACGTGGTGCAGAAAACTTGTTTTTCTCGTAGGCAGATTTAACGTTGAAAAAGACGATAATCAAAAGCAAGGAGGCGAGCAACATTCCAAATACATTCTTTGTGATAGAAAGGTCTAAAATTTTTTCTTCCTTATTTAAAGGTTTTACACGGCCGTGATCTAATACATATCCCTCGGCAACCATTTTTTCACGATTGTTGCTCATGAAAAAGGATAGTTTTCCAGTAGTAAAATTGTAAATGATGCAAGGGAGCGGTACAGCAAGGCCATGGACAATTTCAAATTCATTAGCATCAGCAATGTGATGAAGAATCATAGGGGTGGGATTATATACCTCTTTTTTGCCTGATGACTCTTGTCTTTCTGATTGCTGTTCGGCAAATACAGATATGAAAAGAAGACTAAAAACAATAAGGAGTGAGGTGCGTAACATTTATGCTACAAAACTTTTGTATTGGCGGCGCGAAAGTAAAGCAAGCTTTTTTATATGCAAATAATTTTATAAACTCATCATGTAATAAAAAAGCTGCTTTTGAAAGCAGCTTTTGATTTTACTAGTGTTCTTCTTCATTAAAGAAGAAGTCTTCTTTCGTTGGATAGTCCGGCCATATGTCTTCGATTCCCTCATACAACTCACTGTCGTCTTCGAGTTCCTGAAGGTTCTCTATGACTTCTACCGGTGCACCGGAACGAATAGCATAATCAATCAGTTCGTCTTTGGTAGAGGGCCATGGTGCATCTTCTAGGTATGATGCAAGCTCTAACGTCCAGAACATATGGTTAAATTTTTAGAGCACAAATTTATTATTAATGCAGTTTCAGCAAACGCTATTTGCATTTTATAATAAACATATGTGTGGATTACAGATAATATCCAATGATAATTTCAAGTTTAAAGTTAAATAAAAATATTCATAATTTGCGAACGCATTACCGGATTGAGTGAAGAATATTAATACAAATATTTCGAGTGTTTACGCGATTCTTGGCATGTTTCCGGTACTGGTTATCACAGGTATTTTACTGCTTATTAGCTATCACGCTCAGATACTCGCCGGCGGGCTAAAAGAACAAATAGCTATAGAATTAATTCTTGCCGATTCGCTTACAGCAGCAGAAACTGAATCATTATTTACCAAAGTTCAGCAACAACCATTTACACGAAAGGCAAAATTTGTTTCAAAATATCAAGCGGCCCAAGAATTACAAAAGGAGCTAGGCCAGGATTTTATGGATATATTAGGATTTAATCCACTATATTCCAAAATTGATGTTTTTGTCAAAGAGGAATATGCGTCTCCTGCACAGCTCCAAAATATAAAAAACAACCTGGCAAGTACTCCGGGCGTCTTAGAGATAAATGTACCATTACAAATTGCTTCAGTGATTGACAAGATTGTCAAACAATTATATTGGTTCTTTGGCGCACTTGGCACTTTAATGCTCCTGGGGGCTGTTTTGCAGATTTTTAACACCATAAGGCTTGCCGTTTTTTCAAACAGAAACATCATTCGCAGCATGTTGCTGGTTGGTGCCACTCGTTGGTTTATCATGAAACCTTTTATTATCCAATCTTCATTGAATAGTTTTATTAGTAGGGGCTAACCACGGATCATATACTTAGTATCGGAGTTTATTACATTTATTTACAATATCCGGAACTTGCACTCGGCAGTGATATTAAAAGCTTGATATTTACATTTATTATTATCATTGCTTTTGCACAATTGGTTTCGATACTCAGTACGATTTTCGCGTTACGTAGGCTTCTTTCATACAAAACTCAATATCTCTTTTAAAATATATTCTCTTTATGGCTAAAACCGTAGTAAAACAAAAAACTGAAAAGACACCTGCCAAGCAGGTTGCTGTACATCAGCCTTTTGTGTTTGGAAGAACAAACTACATATGGATGATTACCGGCTTAATCGTAATCGTTATTGGATTTTTGCTCATGACAGGAGGCGCAACACAAGACCCAAACGTTTTTCCTGAAAAGGAAATTTACAGCTTTCGACGAATTACCCTAGCGCCTATCGTTGTAATGATTGGCTTTGGAATAGAAATATTTGCGATACTCAAGCGACCCGACCACAAAAGATAAATGAATACCCTTCAAGCGATTATCCTTGCCATTGTAGAAGGATTTACGGAATTTTTGCCAATTTCTTCTACCGGACACCTGATTATTGCAAATGCCATTTTAGGTATTGACCCGGCCAATAAGTTCTCCAAACTATATATCGTAAACATACAGTTCGGGGCTATTCTTTCTGTATTATTCTTATACTGGAGAAGGTTTTTACAAAGCGTAAATTTTTACTACAAGCTTTTCATAGCCTTTTTGCCGGCAGCCGTTTTTGGTTTTCTGCTTAACGACTTTATTGATAAATTATTGGAAAGTGTAACGACTGTAGCAATTTCAATGATTACAGGCGGTATCGTTTTAGTATGGGTTGATAAATTTTTTAAAAAAAACATATTGGATTCTCTACGCGACAAAGACTACGAAGAAGTTACAGAGATAAATGAGTTGGGAATTGAGGTAAAAACTAAACGCTTAAAAAAATTCCCTATAACATACCGCCAGGCATTTATTATTGGCATGTATCAGGTTATATCTATGATTCCTGGTGTATCAAGAGCAGCCATCACAACACTGGGAGGGCTCATCGAAGGATTAAATATGAAACGCGCTGCAGAATTTTCCTTCTTTCTTGCAGTACCTACTATCGCTGCTGCAGCCGGTTTTAAACTTTATAAAAGTTTTCAGTCTATAAGAGGTTCCGACATGGACTTGCTTATTATGGGAAATATAATCGCTTTTGTAGTAGCCATCATTGCAATTCGCTTTTTCATAGGAATTATTTCGCGTTATGGACTAAAAATCTTTGGGTGGTATCGAATTGTAGTAGGTACTGCCATATTACTCATGTTGTTATCTGGAAAATCCCTACATGTTGTATAATATTTCGTTATGCCAATTGAGGAAGGGAGCATTCTATTAATAGATAAACCTCAACACTGGACCTCTTTTGATGTAGTGAATAAGATACGTATTGCCATCAAGAAAAAAACAGGAAAAAACATAAAAACCGGACATGCCGGTACATTAGACCCTCTGGCTACCGGACTTTTAATCGTATGCCTGGGTAAGGCAACAAAACAAGTAGAACAACTCCAAAGCTGTGATAAGATTTACACGGGTAAAATTTTACTGGGTAAAACCACTCCCTCATATGATTTAGAGACTCCATTTGATAGTTGTAAACCAGTGGATGACATCACACAGGAAATGATAAAACAAGCAGCGGCAGAAATAGAAAAGCAAACTCTACAATATCCTCCTGTCTATTCAGCTATAAAGAAAAATGGGAGGATAGCCTACAAAGAAGCAAGAAGTGGCAGAGAAATGAAGTTGGAGGAACGCCCCATTAAGATTCATTATTTTCATATTACAAATATTGAAATGCCTTACGTTTCTTTTGAAATAAAGTGCAGTAAAGGAACATACATACGTTCCGTAGCTCACGACTTCGGAAAAATTCTTGGCTGTGGCGCTTGTTTAGCTGAACTGCGCAGAATAGGTGTAGGTAAGTTTTCTGTTGAAGATGCTTTTCCACCAGAACAAGCATTGGAAAAAATACTTAAAGAACTTTAAACATAATTTTTAATAAACGCATTGCTATTATGCGAGTATTCAGAAGTTTATCCCATCTGCCATCTTTCAAAAACGCAGTAATTACAATAGGCACATTCGATGGGGTGCACCAAGGGCACCAGCAAATCATCAAACGAATAAACACATTGGCTCAAGAGTACGAGGGCGAGAGCATCATTGTTACCTTTGATCCTCACCCACGGCTTGTAATTAATCCTGCCGATAGCTCCCTGAAACTTCTTAATACGCTTGATGAAAAAATTTTTCTGTTAAAAAAATACGGCGTTCACAATGTGGTAATCACTCCTTTTTCAAGAAGCTTTTCTGAACAGTCGGCTGAAGATTATATAGAATTTTTTTTGGTGAGAAATTTCCGGCCTAAATTCATTGTTATAGGTTATGATCATCGTTTCGGAAAAAATCGAAGCGGAGATATTCAGCTTCTCAAAAATTTGCGGTATCGTTTTGGCTACGAGGTAGAAGAAATTCCCAAGGCAACACTAGATGCCATTACAATAAGCTCCACCAAAATAAGGCATGCTCTTGCAGAGGGTAATATCAAAATAGCCAACGAGTTATTGGGACATTATTACAGCTTAGAAGGTATTGTAACCAAAGGGCTTCAAAACGGAAAAAAAATCGGATATCCTACTGCAAATATTCATATTGCAGATCCAAATAAATTAATCCCTCGTACTGGTGTGTATGCAGTTTTGGTGCACTACGGTGAAAACATTTTCGGAGGTATGTTAAATATTGGCTATAACCCTACTTTCGGAGGTAAAACCCTCTCGGTCGAAGTGAACATCCTGGATTTCAATAAAGATATTTACGGAGAAAAAATAAAAGTTGAACTTGTTGATTTTGTTCGGGAGGAAATTAAGTTCGCAAACATTGAGTTACTTGTTGAGGCTATCCATAACGACAAAAAAAATATTGAAAAAATTCTAGCGTCCGTTTTGCATGCAAATAATTGAACCCAAGGCCATTAAGCGATTTAAAAAAAATAAAAGCGCAATGGCCGGATTGGCGGTTGTAGCTTGCGCTTCCCTGCTCGCACTGGGCTGTTATCTTTTTGCTCCGGACAACTCGCCGGACGCCAATACACAAATACTGGAACTGGAAACTCATCCTCCGGGTTTCACAATTACAATGTTGAAAATACCTGACCGGCAAAGACAACAAAATAGCTTTTTATCCGGAATGCTAAATGGCTTTGAAAAAAATTATAAGGTAATTCCCATACTGGACTATAGAATTATCAACGACACCTTACAGGTTACACTCTACAAAGGCAAACACTTTAAACCGCAAATACAATCTTTCAAACTTTCTGAAATATTAGGCTACAACTCCTCTACTCTTCAACTAAATGAGATTCTCAAAAAACAAATTGAAGATAAGGCATTTGAGAAAAAGACCTACTGGCTCGGCACCGATAAATTTGGAAGAGATATTTTGTCTAGGCTGATAGTAGGAGCGCGTGTATCGCTTTCTGTGGGAGGCATAGCGGTTGCTATTTCTTTGTTGGTAGGCGTTTTGCTCGGGGCGATGGCCGGATACTTCCAAGGAGCTATTGACTCCATTATTATGTGGTTTGTGAATGTGGTGTGGAGCATTCCAACACTTCTGCTTGCCATGGGACTTTATATTAGTGCAGGGAGCCTCATTGAGAGCAAACTTGCCATGATTTTTATAGCGGTAGGACTTACAATGTGGGTAGAAGTAGCCCGTATTGTGCGCGGACAGGTGATGCTGGTAAGAGAAATGGAATTCATTTCTGCTGCAAGGGCACTTGGGTATAATCATTTCAGAATCATTGCGCAACATATTTTGCCCAACGTGGCAGCTCCCATAATTGTTGTTGCTTGTGCAAATTTTGCCAATGCTATACTTGTAGAAAGTGGCTTAAGCTATATCGGCCTTGGCATACAACCTCCGGCACCCAGTTGGGGCAGCATGCTCAATGAATACAAGGATTTTATAGATACCGAACAAGCCTACCTCGCGTTATTTCCAGGCCTTTGCATTATGCTCCTCGTTCTCGCTTTTAATCTTATTGGCAACGGCCTGCGGGATGCTTTGGATGTAAAAGGAAAGATTTGAAATGATTATCAACAACTTATAATAAAGGAAGACCCTCCCGGCTTGTTAATATTAATTTAACGTTCAGGAAACCTTTTCCTATTATTCGATTCTGTTTTTCGCACCATCTAAAATTTATGAAAAATTTTTATATTTTAATCTCTATAGTTTTTACACATATTACCCTACTGTACGGACAGAAAGGAACTCTCTCAGGAAAAATAGTAGATACTAAAACCGGCGAAGCATTAATTGGAGTGGCTGCGATGATTGAAAACAGCAATCCACCGATAGGTGCAATAAGTGACATAGATGGAAATTTTCTAATTAAAGGGCTAGAATCTGGGACGCACAACGTGGTATTTAAATATATCGGCTATGCAACCAAAACTATCAAAAACGTAAAAGTACGCCCTAATGAAGTAACCAATTTAGATATTACCCTCGAAGAAGAAAATACCGCGCTCAAAGAAGTAGAAATAGTGGCAGAAGCAAGACGCGAAACCCAGAGTGCTATCTTTATAATGCAAAAAAACAGCACAGTAATTCAAAGCGGAATATCGAGCGAAGATATCAAGCGTAGTCCGGACCGCAGCAGCAGCGAGGTGATTAGAAGGGTAAGCGGTGCAACTATACAAGACGGGAAATTTGCAGTTATCCGCGGCCTGGCAGACAGATATAATATGGCATTACTTAATAGTACCTTACTACCTAGTACTGAGCCTGACAGAAAAGCTTTCGCATTCGATGTTTTCCCTTCCAATGTGATGGACAATATCATCATTATGAAGACCGGACAACCGGATTTACCCAGCGAATGGGCGGGTGGGCTTATTCAGCTCAATACAAGAGATGTTCCGGAAAAGAATTTTTTTAATGTAACCTATGGAATTTCTTTTACTGAGCAAACCACATTCCGCCCATACGTTAATTATAAGGGAAGCTCAACAGACTTTCTTGGAATTGACCGCAAAACAAGAAGCTTAGGCAAAAATTTTCCCAACATTCTTGAATTTCAGTTCAACACGCCAGATAGTGTTCGTCAGCAATACGGAAGAGAAATTATGGGTAGAAATAGCTGGGATACCATACGCCACGCGTTGGCTTATCCAAACCAGAGCCTCCAGCTTAGCGGTGGATTTTCTACTAAAAAAACAAACTTTACCTTAGGAGGAGTTGCTGCCTTAACGTACTCAAACTCTCTTCGTTTCATAGAAGGCACAAGAAGCAGAATTGATGGAGACGGCACCCCTTACCTGGAATTTTTTGACAAAACGCATAATAATTCTGTAACGACAGCCGCAATGGGCAATCTTAGCCTAATTATTAAGAATAAACATCGCTTATCCTGGAAAAATATTTACACCATTAATGCCGATGACAACACGGTTCTTCGCGAAGGCTTTAGCTATTTCAGTACCGTTGAGGTTCGCCGAACCAACCTTGAGTTTACTTCTTCCCGCGTATTTTCTAGCAATCTCAGCGGAGATCATGCCTTTGGAAAAAATGATATGAAAATCAGATGGTACGGTGGAGCAGTACTCTCATACTCAACAGGGATCAGCCCAACTCACGCAGATTCTCTTTCGAGAGATTATACGATGCCGATAGTGTGGGCGCTCCTAATAACAATACTGAACCATTTCGTATCAACCTGCTTACAGGCGCCAGTACAGACCCAAAGTTGGGTGCTCTCTTTTACAGTACTATGAATGAAAGGGTGTTTAATGGAGGTTTAGAGTATTTGTTGCCTTTCAGGATATACGGGGCCAAACAAAATGTGCGATTTGGAGGATTTATACAGGACAGATTCCGCGATTTTGAAGCCCGTAATTTTTACATAAAAAGAAGCGGTTTTCTGCAAGATTCATTGAGAGCACTGCCGGTTGATGAAATCGTCAATGTTCAGAATCTACAAAAAGGATTGATTAATTTTTCGCAAACTGCATTTCCTAACGACCGTTATCAGGCTAAATCAAACACATATGCTGCCTATGCCATGATGGAAAACCATGCAGGAAACTGGTTTAAGGCCGTTTGGGGTTTTCGTTTTGAATATTTCAGACAAGACCTCACTTCTTTTAGAGTATTAGTAAAAACTACTGTTACACCCGAAGGAAATATTGTACAAACGGGCAATTATGCAGATACTGTTTACACGAAGAAATATTTCTCCGGAGCTTATTCAGCCGATTCTGTTGGCAACATCACAACTCCTTTCCCGCTTCTGCCTTCTGTCAATCTTATTTTCAAACTAAATGAAAAAATGAACATTAGGGCATCATATTCTCAGAGTATGAGCCGTCCGGAGTTCAGGGAGTGCGCACCCTTCAGATATTACGATTTTATTACAGAATACGAATTGATAGGAAATGAAAACCTGTTG
>JAVQWQ010000041.1:0-16735 GCA_033578915.1 Chitinophagales bacterium
AATCCAAGTAAGTATGAAGAACGCATTGTATCCTAATTGGAAATAAATTAATAAAATTCCTATAAATGTAGATATATTGTTTAATCATTGGTGATGGTAATAATTCGTCCATCAAAATACTTAGTTTCATTTCTAATCTACTTAAGCCTTAAGTGGCTAATTCAAACTGGTATTATTCTTTTATAAACTTTATCCTCCTGCGACATCCATCGCTTTCTACTTCTGCAACATAAAGCCCTTTAGGAAGCGATGATACATCAAACTGAAATTCATGAGCAAAAAGACCTGAAAACAAAGTTTTCCCACTTAAATCGAGAATCTTAGCACACGATAGCGGTTGATTAGTTATAACTGAAAGTAGATTAACAGCAGGATTGGGGAAAACTTGAAAATCATAATTATCTGAATGTAGGTCTTGTAAATGGGTAGAATTGTTGAAGTTTCGGGTATAAATTCTATATGCGGTACTACCCGATAAACTGAATTTTACGAGTAGGTACACTTTATTATGGATTGTTTTAAAAAATCTTTCGTCAAGTGTAATGCTTGCATCCACACTATCATAAACAAAAGCATTAGTAGCAAAAGTTTGATTATAAAGATTTATGCCATTTGGAATGGTAGCAAAAACCTGGCCATCCGGTGTAGCAAACAACGAACTAAGCTCAACCGGTTTTGAACCACTTACTTTTGGGAGTAATGAGGTTACTTCGGACCAACTGGAGCCCGCGTTGCTAGTTTTAAATAAATATTGCTGGTTATCAAACTTAAAAGAGACTAACCAATTGTTTTCATCTTTAGCGGTAAAACTGAGATATTGATATAATGTACTGATAGGAAAAGTTACCGGCGAACCGTTGATGGTAACTCCATTAAGCTGGTTCAGCGAAATCCATGTGTTTCCGGCATCAGTTGTATAGAAGACATTACTCTGAGCAATAGCGTATGCAAATGTGGGACTCAACACCCTCACCGTGCGAAGAGGTTGTGCGCTCGTGTGAATTTTTTTGTTAGTCCAGGTTGCACCCCCATCCGTTGAATAGGTTACTCTGCAAGCATAATTGCCCATCACAATAAAGTTGCCAAAGTAGTCAATACTAAAAGGCGATTCGTCAGGAGCAGAATTGGTTACCTGCGTAAAGGTTTGCCCTCCGTTTATTGATTTGTAGATTTTCTTATAGCCAGTGTAAATTAGCGTATTGGGAGCAATGTATTTAATAGCTTCCATACCTGATTGTTGAGTTTCATTTGACCATGATTGGCCGCCATCGGTTGTAAGCCTCAGGGCATTGTTATTATTAATAATAGCTCCTTTTTGTTCATTACCGGGATCAAAATCATAGTAATGATTTAAACTTCCGTATGTCTGGCTAAAGTTGTATTGGCATTTCAGTTGCCAGTTTTGAGCTGAAATAAATAAGTGGCTAAGTCCAACGATTGTCAGTAAAAAGTTTTTCATTGTACAAAATTTATCGCGATTAAGAGATAAAAGCAAATTTCCATAACATAAAGTTTGTAAGGTATAGGGTTGATTCTTCATTTTTTTAGGTATAAATACCTATTGTTTATTCTACAGAGCAGAACACTCGTTTTTTTTTATCGTAGCTTACGCTAAGACCTTATCTAACATAGACGATTATATATTTAACTTTTTCATGTGGTATGAAAGTATACATGATGAAAAATGTTTTTTGCCAATTTTTTAGCCATGATATTTGAATGACCCAGAGCGTTAATTTTTCAATAAAATACAGGCTATTTAATTTGAGCCATTATCGTATTTAAACAGTATCTTAAGACATGTTTAGGAATGGTATTAAACTTAACAAAGTGCTAAACGTCCTATTATTTAAGTCATGTTGGCAGGTTGCTGTGTTAAAAGAAGTTTTGCAAAGGAAAATTGTTAGCGGCAAAATCTATATTTGTTAAAGATGAGATTTGCTTTGATAATGGCAACTTGTTTTGCTTCACTATTTCTCTTTTGTCAAACAACAGAAGAAGAAAAAGTTATTCAGTTCAGTGGCTTGGTAATGACAGCAGACAGTTTGCAGGCTGTTCCCTACACTACGATTACCATTAAAAACCGCAACAGAAGGACTTCATCAAACGCTGAAGGATTTTTTTCTTTTGCTGCCCATCCTGGAGATACCATTTTTTTTACCTGCGTGGGCTTCAAACCAGCTGTTTATATTATTCCGACTAATCTGGAAACTGATAAGTATTCCGTTATTCAACTCATGACAAAAACAGAATACTATCTGAAGCCAACCATCATTTATCCATGGGGAAGTAAGGAAGCCTTTCGCCAGGCGTTTTTAGATTTGCGTGCGCCCAGCGATCTGGAGGAGTTAGCCCGTCAGAATATGGAGCGCGAGCGCTTAGCCGCTTTAGCACGCGAAATGGATTTAAGCGGTAGCGAAGCTGCCAGCCGGCAATTGCAGACCCGCGCAGTAAATTATTCGCGTATGGGACAACTTCCGCCACAAAACATTTTCAATCCGCTGGCGTGGGCTGAATTTATTAAAGCGTGGAAACGTGGCGACTTCAAGAAGAAAGAATAGGCAGCCATGAATTTTACCGATACGATTGTCGCCCCGGCTACTCCAGAGGGAACTTCTGCCTTAGCCATAGTGAGGCTTTCCGGGCCTGAGGCAATCAAAATCGCTTCTAAAGTTTTTAAAGGGAAAAATCTGGAACACGTTCCCACGCACACTGTCCATTACGGATTTATTGTTGAGCCCGGAAGCCATGAAATAATTGACGAAGTCATGGTAACAATTTTTCGTGCACCCAAAAGTTACACTTCAGAAGATATTGTTGAGATTACCTGCCATGGCTCAGTTTACATAGTAAGAAAGATTACAGAAAAACTCATCGAAGCAGGGGCTCGTCTGGCAAATCCCGGAGAATTTAGTCTAAGAGCGTTTATGAATGGCAGAATAAATTTAGCCCAGGCAGAAGCTGTAGCCGACCTAATATCAAGCCAAAACGAATGGCAACACAAAACTGCTATTTATCAAATGCGGAGCGGATGGAGTAAAGAGCTTTTAGAACTTCGCAAAGAATTGATTGATTACACCGCGCTTATTGAATTAGAACTGGATTTTGCAGAAGAAGATGTTGAATTTGCGAAAAGAGAACGTTTGTTGAGCTTCATCAATAATCTCATTCATCATCTGAGCAGGCTCACCGAATCTTTTGTAGAAGGTAACGCTATCAAGGAAGGTTTTGGTGTGGCTATCATTGGCAAGCCAAACGCAGGAAAATCAACACTTCTTAATGCCTTGCTTAACGAAGAGCGCGCTATTGTAAGTGAAGTTCCAGGTACAACCAGAGACTTTATCGAAGACACCCTGCAATACAAGGGATTACTTTTTCGCCTTACAGACACAGCAGGCATACGCGCCACCGCAGATCTCATTGAAGGCATCGGAGTTGAAAAAGCGCTTGAAAAAGCAAGCAAAGCCAGAATAGTGTTGTATCTTTTTGATATTAACGAAAGCACCCCCTTCTCTTTACTTCACGATATAGAAGTGCTTAACATAGATGATACCCTTATCATACCTGTGGCCAACAAAATAGACCAGGCCTCGTGGAAGAAAACAGCTCCCTTCGCTCAAATTCCGAATATTCAATATGTCTCGGCTAAAAACCGCTTCAGAATTGAAGAGCTTAAAGAATTTATTTATCAAATCTGTATGAGTAAGTTTTGTCATGCCTTTGAGGGAGCAACTATCACCAACTTACGGCACTTCGAAGCATTGACGAAAGCTACAAAAGCTTTAAGAGACGCTAAAGAGCACTTGGAAAACAAGCTAAGCGGAGAAATAGTGGCATTTCATTTGCGCGAAGCTCTGGATTGCATAGGACAAGTTACCGGCCAAGTACACACCGAGGAACTACTTAGTTCGATTTTCAGCCGTTTTTGCATCGGGAAATAATTTTTTCTATGCAATTGTTTATTAATTAATTGTTTTAATTTTATAAGCTACAAAACCGCAAATCATAGTAATTCTACTCTGAATATATGAAAAAAAAACTTACTGCGCTAATAATCGGGAAACTGCATATAGTTTTAGTATTGTTGGCTGTTCAAAAAAATTCTTTTGCTCAGAGCGGCCTGTGCTGTCCCTATGCGGGCTGGAATTACATATTACCCATCGAATTCACCAATCAGAGCGGAAACGCTTTTGTCAATTCACAAATACCCTTCATCATCAATACTGCCACACCAATATCACAAGGCAAAATGAAACCTGATGGCAGCGACATAAGATTTTATATCAACTGTGGACAATATTTAGATTACTGGATCGAGAGTGGTATAAATTCTGCTAACACCAAAATATGGGTACGGATTCCAAATGTGCCTGACGGTTCAACTGTAACTATCTACATGCTGTACGGCAACCCGAGTGCGGCAGCAGTTAGCAACCAGGCTACCCTCTTTCCGAATGTCGTGAATATTAATGGTGGAAACATTTCCGGCACAACAACAGCCGACTGGATAAATATTTCTGGCAATGTAACCATGTCTGCTGGACAGCCTGCTGTGCTTGCAGCCCGAAAAATCGTCTTTAATGCCAACTTTAATGGTGCAGGCTTAGGTTATGGCCCACAGGCAGGCCCTGGTGCCGGAATAAACGGAGGCGGCAGCCGAGGGGGAAGTGGGGGAAGCTATGGTGGCGCTGGGGGCAGCGGAGGAGGCGGTGTTCCTCCTACCTATGGTACACCTAATGGCCCAGATATAGACATGGGAAGCGGTGGAGGTGGCAGCGATTGTCCAGCAACTGCTTCAGGTGGAGGAGCAATCAGCCTAATAGGCGCAGATGTTTCAGTAAATGGAAATATCAACGTAAGAGGAGCAGATGACCAATACGCAGCCCCCGGTACTCGGTGTTGCTGCGGGGGCACTTCTGAGGCGGCCGGTGGAGGTGCTGGCGGAGGCGTACTTATTCAAGGGTTTTTGGTGTCGGGCAGCGCCTCTATCAATGCTTCTGGTGGTAATGGAGGTAACAGCGATGATAAGGAAAGCGGAGGAGGAGGTGGTGGTGGCAGGGTTAAAATTCGTTGGTGCCAAAGCAACACTTTTAATGGAAATGTAGTTGTTAGCGGTGGTCTGCGTGGCCCCGTTTTTCAGCAAGCTGGCTCGCAAAACGGACAAGACGGAACATACACTCAGCCACAGATTTCATGTTATCAAATAAACATTTTGGGGGAGCAACCTGTAAGTATCCCTACAGCTTCATTTACATTCAATAATGCTTGTCTGGGCAATGCTATAAATTTCAATAATACATCTACCTCTGCGCCTGTTTCTACCACGCTCACCAGCAGTTGGACTTTTGGCGATGGTACAAGCTCTACGCTAAGCTCTCCTTCAAAAACATACAGCAACGCAAACACCTATAATGTAACTCTCACAGTAACTTCTCAAACCGGATGTACAGCTTCCACATCACAGCAAGTAACCGTAGCGCCAAATCCTACAGCTGACTTTAATAGCACAACAGTTTGTGAAAACAACCCTGTGAGCTTTACTGATATTTCTACCGGCAATCCTGTTCAATGGAACTGGAATTTTGGAGGAGGAAATACTTCAAATCAACAAAATCCATCATTTACCTTTAATGGACATGGAACTTTTCCGGTAACGCTTACGGTTACTAATGCTGGAGGATGCTCCGGCAGTATCACAAAAAATGTAACTGTTAATCCGGGAGTGCGTGCAGACTTCACTTTCAGCAACAAATGCGTTAATAGTCCGATAAATTTTAATAATACCTCTGCTGCAACAACAGGAGTTATTTTGTCTAATTTGTGGCTTTTTGGAGATGGCAATTCTTCAACTGCAAGCTCACCTTCTCATACCTACGCCTCTGCGGGCAGTTATAATGTAATGCTTATCATTCGCGGCAGCAACGGCTGCACAGATACTATTACAAAAACAACAGAAGCCTACCCTAAGCCGGTGGCCGACTTTACCGCCGGCGATACTTGTTTTGGTTTCCCTACTCGCTTTACGGATGTTTCTACAATTAGTAATGGCACCATCGTTCAATGGAGTTGGAACTTTGGAAACGGAGCCACTTCCAATCAGCAAAATCCTATTCAAAATTACTCCTCTGCCGGCTTGTACAATGTGAAACTGATTGTCTTTTCAAATAATAATTGCGTAGATTCGATAAGTAAGCAAATTAGGGTTCATTACAAACCAGATGCAGACTTTTCTTCACCGCCTGCTTGTTTCCCCAACGCGAGCCAATTTACAGATGCCTCAACAGTTCAACAAGGAAGTATTGTTCAATGGCAATGGGATATGGGAGATGGAAATAATTTTTCTACACAAAATCCTTCTCACAACTATTCTGCGCCGGGCAACTATGGGGTAAAGCTAGAAGTGACTACCAATGCAGGATGTAAAGATACTGTTGCTAAACAGATACAAGTTTATCCCAAGCCTGATGCAGATTTTACAGTGGCAGATGTATGCAGAAAAAACCCAAGTATATTTACCGATGCATCTGTTGTATCAAGCGGAAGTATCACGTCCCGACAGTGGAATTTCGGAGATGGTAACACATCAACCCAAACAAATCCTCAGCACGTTTATGCAAGTTCAGGAACTTTTAATGTTACACTTGTTGTAACGACTTCTGCTGGCTGCAGAGACACTGTGGTGCGTTCTGCGCTGGTTCATCCAACACCAACCAGCGCATTTACAGCATATGATCTTTGTGTTGGAGATTTTCTTCAGTTTACCGATAATTCTTCCATTTCTTCCGGAGAAATTCATCAATGGAGTTGGGATTTTAAAGACGGCAACACTTCCAATGCTCAAAACCCTCAACATGCATTTACTAATCCGGGAACATATCGCGTGAGACTCATAACTACTTCTGACTTAAATTGCCGCGATACCATAGAAAAAGACGTAACGGTGTTTCCGAATCCGGTAGCCGATTTTAGTGCAAGTGCAGCTTGTTTGAATAATCCCTCCAACTTTAATGATTTATCAACTGTCTCAAGTGGAACAATCAATACATGGCGTTGGCATTTCGGCGATGGAAATGTATCTTCGGTAAAATCACCAACCCACACCTACACCTCTCAAGGCACTTACGAGGTTAAACTTGTAGTACTCACTGATAAAGGTTGTTCCGATAGCATAAACAAAAACATTGAAGTCTATCCAAGGCCCGATGCACAATTTACCAGTGATTCGGTTTGTCTCTATAACGAAAATAATTTTACCGATCTCTCATCTTCCCCTAACGGAAATATCATAAAAAGAGCCTGGAATTTTGGTGATGGGAACAGTGCCACTACTGCCAATCCTAAACACAAATACGCAACGCCAGGTACTTATACTGTGATTCTTACCGTAACAGACAACAACAACTGCACGGCCTCTGTAAGCGGAGCAGCAACAGTATATCCGCTACCGTTGGTTGATTTTTCTGCTCCCGAAAACTGCGCGGACAAACCAGCCATATTTACCAACACCACAACTATTAGCAGTGGAAGCGTAGTTAACTTTTTATGGGATTTTGGCGATGGTTCTCCATCCTCTTCTGAAACCAATCCACAACATATCTATTCCAACCCGGGAACATACAACTTAACCTTGGAAGCTTTTTCGGACCGCGGATGCCAAAGTGCAGTAAGAAAAACACATACAGTGAACCCTATTCCAGTGATTTCGGTAATTACTTCTCCGGCATGTTTTGCGGAACCAAGCGGTAAAGCCATGGCTACAGCAGCCGGAGGAACACCCCCTTATTCATATTTATGGAGTAATAATATGAAAGGCAGCTCCATAGAGAATGTTTATGCAGGAAATTATGCAGTTACAGTTACCGACAATAAAGGATGTACATCTGCGGCTACTGCTGTTGTTGCCGAACCGGTTGAGCCTTTATATATATTTTCTGAAGATGAAACTTATCAAATACTGCCCGGAGAGAAAGTGTTCATCAAGTTGACATCAAACTATGATTCTGTTAGCTATCAAGTCTTTCCTTCCATCTATACCAGTTGCGCTAATTGTGCTCAATTTGAAGTTAAGCCGACTAATACCATAACTTACCGCATCACTGCAACAGATAACAAAGGTTGCCGAGGCGAAAAAGAGCTAACTGTGTTTGTGAAAGACGACCTTCCTATTTATATTCCCAACGCCTTTAGCCCTAATAATGACGGCCGCAATGACTTGTTTAAGGTTTATACTATGGCGGTAAAATTGTTTGAGCTGAAAATTTTCAATCGCTGGGGCGAAAAAGTTTTTGAGTCAACCGATCCTGAACTTGGATGGGATGGATACTACAATGGAAGTATCTGCGAACCCGGCGTTTATTCTTATGTGCTTACCGTAACATTTCTCAATAATCTTACTGAAAAAAGACGAGGAAGTTTTGTATTGCTGAAATAAATCCCTCATTACATTCTGAATTCTTTAATTAATGCATGTCTGAACCTTTCGATTGAATTGACAGAGCCAAAAACGTTTTTTGTATTTTTCGCGCAGGTATGCGAATATATTTTGCCTCCGACCTCCACTTAGGCATGCCGGACTACGTTCAAAGCCGCGCCAGAGAAAGATTGTTCGTACAATGGCTCAACGAAGTCTGCAACGATGCGACCGAGATCTATCTTCTTGGCGACTTGTTTGATTTTTGGCATGAATACAAAACTGTTGTTCCTAAAGGTTTTGTCCGTTTACAGGGAAAAATTGCCGAGCTTTGTGACTCCGGTATTACCATCCACATCTTCACTGGCAACCACGATCTTTGGATGACCGGTTATCTGGAGCAGGAACTTGGAGCTGTTGTACATTACCATCCTATTGAAAAAACATTTCAAGGAAAAAAATTTCTGATAGGCCATGGCGATGGACTTGGGCCCGGCGATTACGGTTACAAACGGATGAAAAAAATATTTACTAATCCGATTGCGCAATTTTTATTTCGATGGTTGCATCCCGATATTGGAATTCCTTTAGGATTGTATCTATCGAAAAGAAGCCGCTACGGCAATAAAAACGGGAAAATAGCACCCGAAATTTTTTTAGGAGAAGAAAAAGAATGGCTGGTACAATATTGTAAGAGAAAATTACAAACCGCTCACTTTGATTACTTCGTTTTTGGGCACAGGCATTTGCCCATACATATGCCTGTGGGTAATAACAGCACATACATAAATCTTGGCGATTGGCTTGTGTACAACACCTATGCTGTTTTTGACGGTGTGAACATTCATTTAAAAAGGTATCAACCATGACGCATATTTTATTAATTGTGTGGTTAGTATGCTTGAGCACGCTTTTCGTTAAAGCCAACAAATTTACATTAACAGCTGCCGTTGAAACAGATGCCACTATGGTGGCCATAGACAAATTCGGCAATTGCTACCTCGCTTCTGCTTACAAGCTCTTTAAATATTCGCAAGACGGAAAACTGCTTTATCCTTACGAAGAATTTCGTTATGGCGCGATAGGAAGTGTGGATGTTACCAATCCATTAAAGATTGTGGTGTATTTCCCTGCCGTAATGAAGGCAGTGGTATTAGACCGTTATCTATCTCCCTTAGTTACCTATGACTTTCTTCAATTAGGTTATAATTCAGTATCTGCGGTATGCGGCTCAACCGATGGCAGGATATGGTTTTACGATATCGCCTCCCTGCGACTAAAAAAAATAGATGAAACAGGCAAAGTGCTACGCGAAAGCCAACGATTAAACAATCTCTTTGGCGAAATACCTGCCCCCAATCTGTTGCTGGAATACAGCAACATCGTGTATATGAACGATAGTTTGCTCGGAATTTTCTGTTTTGATTTGTTTGGTGGTTTTATCAAAAAGATTCCGATAAAAGGATTGAAAAAATTTCAGCTTTTTGAAGAAAAAATCATTTATTACTCTAAAGACTCCTTGACCTCTTACGACACCCGAACGCTCCAAACCGTTGAGTTGCCGCTACCGGAACGCGAAGTAGAACAGGCAGTGATAGGGAAGCAACTCCTGGTTATTCTGAAAAAAGGCAAAGCACTGTTTTACAACTATTAAACAGCGCTCTCGTTATAACTCTTGAAAATAAAATGTAAAAAATACCCACTTAGAAAAGAGCACGATAATTATTGAGTTTCAGATTATATTTTACATCTATATATCGTTTCTGAGTCTATATTTAAAATAATCTCTCACTTGTTAATAAGCAATCAAAATCAAGTTTTTATTTTTGGGATATGATAAACAAAGTTGTAAGCGGAGCAGACGAGGCTATTCATGATATTCACGACAACGCAGTTTTGATGCTGGGAGGGTTTGGGCTTTGCGGCATACCTGAAAACTGCATAGCTGCGTTGGTAAGAAAAGGTGTCAAAGGATTAACTTGTATTTCAAATAATGCCGGGGTGGATGATTTCGGTATCGGCCTGCTTCTGAAAACACGCCAGGTAAAAAAAATGATTTCGAGCTATGTGGGCGAGAACGCCGAATTTGAACGCCAACTTTTAAGCGGAGAACTTGAAGTAGAGCTTATACCACAAGGCACGCTTGCTACACGTTGCATGATGGCCGGTTATGGCATACCTGCCTTTTACACACCTGCCGGGGTGGGCACCGAAGTAGCCATCGGTAAAGAAATACGAGTATTCAACGGTAAAGAATACCTGATGGAAACTGCTTTTGAAAGTGATTTTGCCATAGTTAAAGCGTGGAAAGGCGATACTGCTGGAAATTTGATTTATCGGGGCACTGCGAGAAATTTTAACCCTCTGATGGCCATGGCCGGAAAAATAACTATAGCAGAAGTTGAAATACTGGTTCCCGCAGGGGAACTCGACCCTAATGAGATACACACGCCGGGTATATTTGTCAACAGAATATTTCAGGGCACCAACTACGAAAAAAGAATAGAGCAGCGCACTGTGCGCAAGTAGATGCAGAAGCCCGTCAAAATAATCACTCCCGAACCGCCTACACTGCGCGAGTACTGGTTTGAATTAAAGAAGTATCGCTCGCTTATATGGGTATTTGCCTGGCAGGAAGTGAAGGTTCAATACGCACAAACAAAGTTTGGTTTACTATGGGCAGTGTTTCGGCCACTATTCGTGCTGCTGGTATTTACAGCGCTTTTCAAGTATCTGCTGAAAGTACAAACACAGTCTCCTTATCACTTATTTGCTTTTGCAGGCATGATTGCCTGGAACTACTTTCAAAACATAGTAAACAATTGCTCAGGAGCCATCATGCAAAAACAGCATCTCATTAAAAAAATGTATTTCCCTAAGATGATTTTGCCACTATCGAAACTTTTGGTTGTGTCTGTAGAAACGGGAATATCTATACTGCTTATGCTGGTTTTTATGCTTGTGGATATAGAATTCTTTAGCCTTAGAATAATTACCTTACCTCTTTTTGTTTTCCTTAATATTTGCTGCGGCATGGCGGTAGCGCTATGGATGAATGCGCTTAATATCCGCTTTCGCGACCTTCTGCAAATCGTTCCCACAGTAGTTGGTATCGGCATATGGTTTACTCCGGTTTTTTTCCCGACCACCATTATACCTCCGCAGTTTAATTTTTTTCTTTACGCCAACCCCATGGCCGGAGTTATACAAGGCTATCGCTTTGCTTTATTAGGCGAACCGTTTCCCGTATGGCAGTATTGGATAACCATTGCGCTGTCTTTTATCTTTTGCCTTTGGGGAGCATGGTATCTTACACGAGTTGAAGATAAAATTGCAGAATACGTTTAAGTGTAGTGAAACTTATTTTTTGAGCATTTTCAACACATTTACAAAACATGATTGCTAAGCGC
This sequence comes from Chitinophagales bacterium, assembly GCA_033578915.1. Classification (GTDB taxonomy): domain Bacteria; phylum Bacteroidota; class Bacteroidia; order Chitinophagales; family LD1; genus UBA7692. The sequence continues at coordinate 11,821 of JAVQWQ010000041.1, forward strand.
AATATCATTTTACTCGTAGTAACTGCAGTGGTTGCCATAGCAACTGCTTATATTTTGCTAAAGGATAGAAAAGACAGCACTCTCTCAGATAGGGAAGCCGACTTCAGCATTAGAACTCCTGAGAAAATTTCAAAAATCGAATTGCAGGATGAACAGAAAAGAAAAATCATCCTTCATAAACGGAGCGGCAAATGGATAGTTAATGAGAGATATGAAGCCAGGCCGGCGCTTGTTGAAAATCTCATCCATATTTTATCGGCCATGGAATCTCAATCACCTGTCGGGAAAAATGCCGTGGAGAATGTGATGCGAGAGATGATGCAAAAGCATGTGTATGTGAAAGTGTTCACCGGCTCTTATAAACCACATAAAGTTTTTTATGTAGGAGGAGCTACCCCCGACAGCAGAAAAACCTACATGTTGTTAGAAATTGATGGCGAGCTTGCATCCCGCCCGCACATGGTGCGAGTGCCCGGCATGGAAGGTTACCTTACTCCCTATTTTGAAATGGATGAAGAGGTTTGGAGAAGCAGAAAAGTGTTTAATATTCCGCTTCCGGAAATGAAAGAAGTGTCTGTTGTTTATCCCGGTTCGCCGGCGCGGTCATTTACTATTACAGTTTTTAAAGATTCTTTTATTTTAAAAAATGCCTTCGGAGAAGTTGAAAAAGCTAATTCTTCTATACTATATACCTATTGCTCGATGTTCGAAGATCTGCATTTCGAAGCGTTTGACAACGATAATCCGGAACGGGAGAGCGTGGTTAAAGACCAACCTTTTGCAATCATTAAACTTAAAAACATAAAGGACGACAGCACCGTTGTGAAACTATATTTTATGCCGGTTAACCGCAGGAGCAAGCGCCTGTTTGACGAACAAGGAAATGAGGTTTTGGTAGATGTGGACAGGCTTTATGCTACTTTGAACGATAAGGATTTTGCTCTGGCACAGATGTATGTATTTGGCAAGGTATTAAGGAATTATCAAGACTTTTTTCCCATAAAAAAGCCATAATGTTTTCGAGACAGTCGGATCTAGATGCCAGATGACCTTGTGGGTTGAACTGCCATGCGTTACATTGATTTTAATAAGTCCTTAATAAAATATGTTTTAACACATTGAAATTATATTAAGGTAAAGTGCTTGAGAATTTATACTAGAGACATAAAGATAAAAACTGGGGTGTGGGTTGGGGCGGGCGGGAAGGGCGTGCGCGGCCGCGACCGCGCTGCGCATCGGCAAGCTCAGTGACCGGGCAGCGCGGTCGCGGCGGGAGCGAGCGCGTACCCCGTAGCAGCCCGGCCATTGCGAGCACGCGCCTGTGGCGCGTGCTCGCAATGGACACCCCCTAATAATATTTATGGCTCAATCTAAATACTTCGCGCAGATTACTATCAAAAGTACGTTCACCAAAGACGATGACCTTTAGGCCACAAGATACTCGTGAAGCTGATAACCGTCTAAGCGATTATGATAATAAAACAACAACTTGAGGTCTTCGCTGGTGAAGTGGTTTCCTCTGCGCTTGACAGGGCTGGCTACGTGGTAGAAGTTTACATTTCTCATGCCGTGTTCAAGTATCTTATCGGCAGGCCAGCGGATCTCAGGCGAGAGCAGCAATTCGCCTTTCAAGCTCATGATTTTAAGGCGGTCTTTCAACGCGCTGATGTTGCGCAACAGCAACTCTTCTGAAACAGAAATTTCATCCTGCGGTGTGCGCAGCATGGTGAACAGGTCTACATGCCTGAACTGCTGTTTGATCAGTTCAAAGAGCGTGAAGCAAACCAGATGGCTGGTGAGGACGGTGTTGGCTTTCCAATACTGTTCAACAATGCGCTCGCCGAGAATTTTGGTGTATTCTTCTTCGCGTTGCTGGTCGTCTGTCATGCGGCCGTTGGTAACAAAGTATCGCTTTATGTTATCTATGGGCTTGCCCAGATGGTTGTAGCTGTTGCCCTCGCTGTCCACCTGGTTGCCAAACACATCGAGCACTTTGCCAAATGATATAGTAATGGATGAGCTGGCAGAGAGAAATTTCAAAATAAATCGTATCATCTTGAAAGAGGTGGAGTACTCATCGTTTTCGCGAAGAAAGCGGTGCTGCCCTGTTTCTTTCAGGTAATCGTTGATAAGGCCCGAAGCCTCGAGCACAAAATGATAGTTGATGACCATCGGCACTACAAACAGCTTGGGCGCTATGTTTTCCGGATAGTTTTTGAAATGCAGCTTCTGACATTCCACTGCCGTGCCCAACAAACCGAGTTTGAGTTTCTTTTCTATCATACCGGAGCGCGAGCGTGTGCCGCCGGGAAAAAAGATGCTGTGTGCACCCCGTTGCAGGGCAATGGTAGAGTAGGTCTTGAGAGTCTCTAGATAAAAGGAATTCTTTTTTCTGCGATCCACCTTGTAAGCGCCAAGGCGATTCATAAAGTAAGCAAGCAATTGTATGCTGAATAGATTGAGCCCTGCCCCGTAGGTGAAGGCAGGCAGCCCAAGCTCGTTGAGCACCCATCCTATCATGATGGAGTCCATGTTACTGAAATGTGTGGGCACAACAACCAGCGTGCCTTTAAGTGCAAGCCTGCGAATTAGCTCTACATCGCCGGTGATAGGTATTTTTTCATGAATGGTGCGGGCACTATGGCTTATTGTTTTGAACCATTTGCCTGGAGCAGCGTTCAACACTCGGCCAAAAAACTGCGGCAGCAAAGTCCGCGCAAGATTGAATGAGTTAATATCGAAACTACCTGTGATTTCATTCACATATCTTTCGATGATTTCTGTGGTAAGTTGCTGCGCGGTGATATTCGAACCGGCATCGCTCATTTTGATGTACTTGCTCTTTATTCTAGCCCAAAAAACCCTTTCGTCTTTCGGGTCGGCTTTCCATGGCTTTTCGGTGAGGCGGATGCGCTCCTGGTAAATCACCTTGCTTACTTCTTCCTGCAGCGCCTTTGAATTATTAAACTTTCCGTAGAGCTTTTCCAAAGTTCGCGATTTCACTTCTTCCATAAATCGCTCTTTGTCTGCGCTGAGCTTGTAAATCGGCCACTGGCGTATGTCTTCTATCACATAAGGAAGCGGAAACTGCACGGAGGTGTTGGATGATTCCATAAGCTGTAAACAACTGCAAATTAAGCATTTCTGAACTTTGTTATAATCAGCAAAAAAACTGCTTCTCAATAAACGGTTATTCGCCTGATTTTTCGCGGTAGAAAAGCGCATGCGCAACTACAACTTTAAGGTGCGCATAAAGTCAACGGTCACCTGGATGTCGTCGTAAAGTATCCTGTCTGCTACCAGCGGAGGCACTATTTTGCGATATTGCTGTTTTATTTCTTCTATTAGTGGCGAAGAGCGCAGCGGGGCACGAAATTCGAGCGCCTGCATAGCTGTAAGGAACTCAATGGCCAAGACCTTTTCTATGTTATACACTACTTTGTAGCACTTTACTGCTGCGTTGGCGCCCATGCTCACATGGTCTTCCTGCCCATCGCTGGAAGTTATAGTATCTACCGAGGCAGGAGTGGAAAGCTGCTTGTTCAGGTTGACGATGCTTGCTGCAGTGTATTGCGGGATCATCAGCCCTGAGTGGAGGCCGCTGTCACCAATCAAAAACTTAGGCAGGCCGCGCTGGCCGGAGATGAGCTGAAAGGTTCTGCGCTCGCTCACGCTGGCCAACTCACTCATGGCTATGCAAAGATAATCGAGCGCCAGCGCCAACGGTTCCCCGTGAAAGTTACCCCCGGAGAGAATCATTCCTTCGCGATGAAACACAAGAGGATTGTCAGTTACCGCATTGATTTCTCGTTCAAAAACTTCCTTTACCTGCGCGATGGCGTACTTCACCGCACCATGAATCTGCGGCACACACCTGAAGGAATACGGATCCTGAAGATGCGCCTTAGGCCGTGCGGCAATCTCGCTGCCCCGGAGAAACTCCATCACCTGCTGCGCGCTTTCAATCTGGCCGACATGGTTTCGCGCCTGCTGAATCAGCGGATGAAAAGGATCAGTAGAGGCATCGAAGGCATCTATTGAAATTGCTGCCGTGAGGTCGGCCAGCCGCTCTACCCGCTCGCTTTCTATCAGCGAAAAACAACCCCAGGCGCTCATAAACTGCGTGCCGTTAATCAATGCCAACCCTTCCTTTGCCTGAAGGCGCACCGGCTCTATCCCGTGAAGCCGAAGCGCTTCATAGGCCGGCATTTTCACTCCACGGCAGCGCACCCACCCCATACCTGTAAGCGGCAGCGAGAGATGCGCCAGCGGAGCCAGATCACCCGAGGCGCCCAACGATCCCACCTCCCATACTATCGGTAGTATATCGTTGTTTAGCAGCTTGCACAACGCTTCAATCAGCCTTACTGTAACGCCTGATCGCGCCATAGCAAGGCTCTTGATCTTTAGCAACATCATGAGCCGCACCACCTCACTGCGCACCTCCTCTCCCATGCCGCATGCATGGCTCATAAGCAAATTCTGCTGCAACTGCTCTAACTGGTCAGCATTTATTTTTACATTATACAACGCTCCAAACCCTGTGTTTACTCCGTAAAAAGTTGCATCTCGCTCATTCAACTTTCTTTCCAGAAATTTCCTGTTTTCCTCTATTTCTTTAATGCACTCCACCGCAACGCTTACTTTTTTCTCTTTGTTGTTGAGAAAATCTTTTAGTTGCTCCAACGTTATTTTATTATGAGAAATCTCCATCTGTCTCTCCATTTGCCAAACCAAACCTCTTAAATCTTCTTGTAAAAGAAAAATCAGAAAACTTATCTCTCCATTACGTTTTGCAATAGTCTCGGTAATACAAATCAGATAATAGATAATATTTTTCAAGGGGGTGTCCCCTACGGCCTCGGCCTTCGCTTCGCTCAGGATCTCGGCCGCAGGGGCCGGGCTGCTTCGGGGT
>JAVQWQ010000042.1:0-16245 GCA_033578915.1 Chitinophagales bacterium
ATATTTGTAGATTTAATGCATTAATTATTTCAAATGTTATGTTGCTTAAGAAATAATTTTTTAGGCTTATTGCTTTAAGAATGCTTATTATTTGAATAATAACAAGATTTTAAACGACTGATTGAAAAATTTCTACCATTAGCATAGTTACTCCGGATTTTCACCAACTTCTTTTTTTCTTTTCTTCTTTTGCTTTTGATCGCTTTCAGCAGGTATTTCCTCAGTAGTTACGCCTTCTGTTGCAGGTGAGGGATTAACAGAAGGTTCGCTTTTTGGAGTGGCTTCGGGTTGTGGTTGTTCCAGTGCAGGGGCTTGGTTTTCCTTAGGCTGCTCTAACTCTCTCGTATATTTTTGCCTTCTCCCCGATGGCTTTGGCGTGTCGGAAGAGGGTTGGCTATTATCAGTGTTTTGAGTTGGTGTTTCTACATTGCTGCTTGAATTTCCCTCATTCTGTTCTGTGCTAGTCGGTGCCTTTTGTTCCTCTTGTGTTTCACGGGTATATTTTTGTCTTCTGCCAGCAGGTTTGGCTTGTTCCTTTGGAGGTTCGTTTGTGGTTGCACCAGGTACAATACTTTCTTGAGGAGGACTTTCTTTTTTCTTTTTTGAGGGTACTGTTTCAGGGGTGGGTTGCTCAGGTTGTTCAATGTTGATAGAGGGTTCTGTTGGCTTTGGCCTGGGGCGGGCAGGTTCTTCGCTTTTCTCTCCGGTTAAATTCTTTTTTTCTTTCATCCGCTCAGTAAAATCAGCCTTGTTTGCAGCGCTTCCTATCACAAAGCGGTAAAAAGCTCCCTTTTCGTCTTTAACAATGTTTTTTCCGCTTGCCATTAGCGGGCCAATCAATGTAGTAAATACATCGTAAGAGCTAAGCAGCCCATAAATGCCATTGCGGTATTCCAGGAAAAACCATTCTCCGGTGCCGGTTCTTATATAAATAAAAATATGCTCATCGCCGGGTACCATACTGATTTCAATGGAACCATCCACCTTTTTATGAATTGCCCTTTCGCCCGCCATGGCTAAGCCGAGCTTGCCTACGCTGCGAAGAGTGCCATCCTGGCGATCGAACACCATATTCACATCTGTAAATACTAAAAAGTGAGAGAAATTATTTGGGCGTTTGAAGACTCCGCTGCGTTCAAATTCTTTAATTACAGCATCATCTTTCTTTTCCTCGCACAATTGAAAGAATTGCTTACGCGATTTTTCGTTGTCGTAATTTATATCGTTGAGATCAATATTATCGTCAAGCAGAAACTTGGAGAGTTTCTCATCTATATCTTTTGTAGTGCGCAGGTCAATGCCGAGCGTAAGATTGAATTCATAGCTTTCTTTATTTAAGTCATTTATTACTTCGCCTACCATACGCATCTTTAACGGAGCAATCTTTATAGCCGGGTTAAATTCTCCTTCTCCGAATACGATTCCTTTTTCATCATTGTAGCGCATTACATTGCCTCTAGGATAATTGTCGAGTATTTTTACTTTGTCTCCAAAAATGTATTCATTTCGTTTTTGGTCGTGATAAACAATTCCTTTTGCTTCCAGCAGGGTAGGGTCTGTAAGGTTTTCTTTTATGTTGAGTAAGTTGGTATATAGTTTTATTTCATCTGCATTTTTTGAGCAACTGATTCCTGCAATTACGGGTGTGCCGTTAGCATCTTTGGTCTCCGGCTTAAGATGAATGAGTAATTGTTTTGGATTCACTGTGTCCTCAAAACCAAACTCGGCAGGAGACATTTTGGGATGTTTGTACTGAATGCGTGCTGTTCCTTTGAACACCATGAAAGGGTTTTGTGAATACATGCTAGCCTCTCCGGAGAAATTTACGTTTGGATATAGTACGAATTTCGCATCATCGGTGATAGGCCCTTTAGAGGCTAAATGATATTCTTCTTCCTTGCCTTTTTTGCCGCCGGTAGTTTTCTTTACGGTAATGTCATCAAAAACAATGGTTTGTTCAGGGGTGTTGAGCGTGCTGTATTTGTACTCACCGCTTCCCCGAAGTTCGGCTTTGCTGATAATGTCTATGGTGGCTTTGGTTATTTTATGCGTACCGCTGATGGTATCAGAAATGATTGTGGCGTTGCGAAGCGTGCGCATTTTGGCATCTGCTTCAATAATCACTTTGCCGGAATCGGGTATTACGCGCGAATCTGCAACAATGATCTCCGGCACTTGCTCAACGGTAAGAATAGAGTTGAGAAGGTCGTAGGTGGCGCGTTTGGCAATAAAATTCAGGCCTTTTTGTGCTTTGTTCAGTGAGTTGAATTGTTCGCCCCTGCTACCTTCAGGCGACCTGAATTCAAGGATATGTTTGTCAATATCCCAACGGAAATCCGGTATAAAGGTGTTATATTGGTTATAAGCGAATTCAGTAGGAACGCCTTTGAGGTTGTTGCTGAAGTAGCCTTCTCTTTTATCAAAGTCCACTTTAGCTTTTACATTAGGAGAGAGGAATGCTACTTCATTTCCATCAGGGGTTTTGATTCTTAGTGCAGCAGTGTCTGCCCCAAGATTTCTTGTTTTGAAATAAAATCCTTTTGATATGAGATTGGCTTCATTCCAGTCTAAGGTGCCGCTGCCATAAAGCCCTTTTTGCGTGAGCAGCAAAAATATTCCTTCAACTGAGTGGATTTGCCGTACATGGCAAAAGGAGTCTCGGTCATGCGGGCAAACATGCTGTCGGCCTTGCTCTTCCAGAAGATATTTACCTTATTGGATTGCACATCGGGGGTCATTACCCCTTTGTCGGTAGCCGCGATAGTAAATGAATCCGTTAGGGCCAGCACCGAATCGGGATAGAAATGAATGTTGGAAGAATTGAACGCTGCTGTACTATGCGATATCACCCCCTCGCCTTTCAAGCCGTTGTAGTCTAGTTGAATTTTACCTTTATAATTGCCTTTATCCTTATAAAGCGGAAGTCCTTTATCTGTAGTTTCTGTTTTAAACCCAAGCGAGAGATCTTCCTGTAGCTTGAGGTTTTCTGATATATCGGGAAAAATTCCACCGCTCACCAGTTTGCCTTTAAAATCCAAAACGGATGGCTCTAAGTTATTCAGGCTATCAATCTGAAACGGCTCTACCTGGAAGTAGAAGTCTTTTTTGCTATATGCGGCTTTGTTAAGTGTGGAATCTTCGTAATACACATAAGATGAACCTCGCGTGGTGAGTCGTGGGAACTGATGCAGGCGCGAGCGGCCAGATTTGTTGATAGGCGCATCTATTTCGAGCCGCGCAGCAAGGTTTTCCAGTTTAGATTTAATAGGCTTTAGAATCGGTTTGCCCTCTTCATCCAACTTATCACCATCAGGTATATAGAACACCAAGGAATCTACCTTTGGAAGGTTAACCACAAAGGTGTCATATACAAAACGGTTTTCCTTTCCGGTTATATCTACTCTTCCTGCTATAATTGTCCCATCAAATTGCATGTTGCGGTTCTTTTGAAGGTTTACTGATTTTTTTGCAGGAAAAAAGGTAACATTTGCTGTATCACTAACCGGTATCATACCTACTCCTTTAAGTTGCATCTCTGCCGTCTTCAGGTCTAAATAGTCCGTACCATCGGGCGATATGGAGCGCATGCGCAGGTAGTCGTAATCTACTTTTTTGGCGTTGGCTAAAACATATTTGGAAAGTTTTTCGCGCAGTTTTACCATACCGTTTTTTTCGTTGTAGATGATGAATCCGTTTTCAACGAGTTTATACAGCAAACTTTTTATCTGCATTTCTGTGAGTTTAGGGTCTATTTTTTTTGCGATGTCCGATGCGGCAATTTCATCAGTGCCGAGTTGTTTTTGCAACTGATAGATAACAGCCAGCGGCTCGTAAGAGGCAACCCCCTGAATTTGTCGGATGCGGTCCTTGTTAAAGTAATCGGTGCTCTCGAAATTAGAAGGGTTTTTGCCTACTCCGGAAAGAATTTTGAGTTGCATGCGGGTGGAGTCAAGATTCCATATCAAAGCATCGGTCTCAAATTCAAACTGATGATATGAGTCAATGAAACGCGAGCGGCCCAGCGCATTTTCTCCTCTAAAGAGTCTCATTTCTCTTTTATCAACACGGTAGTTGAGATTTACCGATGGATGATATATGGAGTCTTTTCCGAAAAATATTACGATCTCTGCGTTGGTTGCCCCCAGTTCCTTATCGCGGATGATGAGAATATCTTTGGAGCGGGCACGCATCACCAATGTTTTCCCATCGCGGGAGTAAAAGTCGAAGCCGGCACTTTCGCCATTGGAGTTATAGCCAACCACTTTGGTGCCCCAGAAATTAAACCCCCCAAAATAGTTTACATTTGGAGCGACCTGGCTCAGCACAATGTCTGATTCGTATGATTCAAAGCGCGGGTAATCAGATTTTGTGGTGTCGTTGTTGGGAATCAGTTTGTCGGTGAAGCGGCCGGCCAAAACACGTTTCAGATAGTAAGTATTGGTAAACAGTGCAGAGTCTATGGTGTAGCCATTGCCCGAAAGGTCTATGGTAAAATTTTTAAAAGTAACATACACTTTATTGGGGTCTTGGCTTGAGCGTTTCCAGTCGGCACGGCCGCCCCTGCCTTCAAATTTATTTTCTACTGGATAATAATATCCCTGTGTGTTGTAAATCTGTATAGTGTCGGTGGCAATAAAGCCCAGAAACCTTGTTGTGGGTATTTTTAGTCTTGGTTTACCCTCTGCAAATTCGAGCTGACAATCGGTTGCATCAACTTTCCATGCTCTGTTTTGGGTTTTGTGTAGTAGGTTACTTTCAAAGTAAACCTTAGAAAACTCAAGAAAGCGGGTAAAGCTGGCATTTTCTCCTCTTTTCAGATTGCGAAGCATCTGGTCGCATACTTCATCCCAATCGTTGAAAAGTTTCTCTGGTCTGCCGCTTCGGCTAAAGGCAACAATAGCATTCAAATAGTTGACAAACTGCGGTGAAGCCGGAAAGCTTTTTTCGCGCATCACATTGGCTGTGGCCGCTATATATTGCAACTGTTGTTCTGTGATAAGCCCTTCCTTAACCACTTTTTCAAATTCATTCATAGCTTCCTGGCAATCGGGCATGCGGTTGGCATTCATAAAAGCGCCAAGGTCGCGAACAAATTGTTGTGGTTCGGTGGAAAATAAAACTGGTTTCTGTCCGTATATCAATGCTGATACGGCCAGCAGAAATAGAACAACAGCTATCCGGTACATTTCTCAAAAATAGAATTATGCCCATTACAGCCAAAACTGAAAATTCTTCGCTAAAACTTTATTTTTGATTTGATGTTCAATAAAAGGTATGCTTAAACCGGTTATACAAAAAAACGATTCTCTTGCTTATTTATTGATAGGCGCTGTATCTTTGATAGTGTTTGCGGCGGTTGTACTACTTAAAAAAATACATCTCGACCTTACGGTAAATTTCGATGTGCACATCTTTGCGCGCATCAATGCCATTATAAATTCATTGGTTACTGTCTTACTTATCGGTGGCATCATCACCGTAAAGCAAAAAAAATATGAAGCTCATAAACAAATGATGATGGCAGCTATTGTGCTATCTATTTTGTTTCTGCTCTCATATATCGCGCATCATCTTCTGAGCGGGAATACACCTTACGGTGGAGAAGGTTTCATAAGATATATTTATTATTTTATTCTCATCACTCATGTAGTACTCGCGGGCATAATTTTGCCTTTTATCTTACTCACTGCTTATCGCAGCCTCACAGGCGAGTTTGCTAAACATAAAAAACTTGCAAAAATTACATTCCCTATATGGTTATATGTCAGCGTAACAGGGGTATTGGTTTATGTAATGATTTCTCCTTACTATAATTAACAAACTCGCTCTTGTAATTCTCAACGGTTTGTAAAATAACAGCAGGTTTCTTTAAACGAAACAAAGCCTTAATTATTCCTTAACAGTGCTTTTCCACATTTGCACAAAATTTAATTTTTATGAAAAAAATATGGACACTCTTTGCCATTATGCTGGCAGGCGCTATATCATTAAATGCGCAATATACTATAATTACCCAATGGAATTTTGATGCTTTGACTACAACTGCTCCGGCCCCTAATCCTGCGCCTTCGACAGGATCGGGTACTGCAAGCGTTTTCGGAAGCATGAGCGGAGCGCAGGGAGGAGCCTTAGGCTTTGGCAACTGCAATCCTTCTAGCAATAATGCTTCTGCGCCTGATTATGGGTGGAATATTTCAAATGCAAATCCCGGCCTCGTAGAAAACAGCAGCGGTGTACAATTTATGGTTTCAACCGTTGGTTTTACCAATATAAGGCTTAAATTTTATGGAAGATTATCTAATGCAGCGCCACGAACCCGCAGGATTCAATATACTACCGATGGCTCTACATGGAACACGTTAACACTTATAACTGGTGCAGGGGGAAATTATTTTATTGGATGCCCCAACCAAGGTGGATTAGACGGTACGACAAAATTTGACGCGTCAAACCCTGCCGGTGCTAACGCCGGAGATAGATGGGCTGATGTTACTATTGATTTTTCAGCCATTACTGCGGTAGATAACAATCCTAATTTTGGAGTCCGCATTACTGCCGCCCATTACGCAAACACCGGCCAGTTCCGTCAAGCTAATGCAGTAAGTTCTGTTGCAACGGCAGGAGCCTGGCGCTTTGATGATGTTACTATAGAGGGTATTGCCAGCCTGCCAACAGTTAGTTTCGCCAGCGCTTCCTCAAGCCAGCCTGAAGGCAACTCTGGTTTTACCGATGTAAATATTCCGGTTACCATCTCAGCCAATCCCTTATCTGCTGTAACAGTGAATGTCAGTGTTGGTGGAGGTTCCACAGCTTCATCTCCTTCCGATTATCAGTTGCTTACCTCATCGCTTACTTTCAATCCCAGTCCTGCCCCTACTACACAAAATATTACAGTTCGCGTATTTGGCGATGCGATTGGTGAATTAAACGAAACTGTTATTTTAAGTCTTAGCATCGGCAGTGGCCCTGCTACTTTAGGGAGCATAACAAACCATACACTCACTATTAACAATGATGACCCGCTTACATTCTATTCATGTGCTTCAGGTCTCACCAACGCACCTATCTGGAGTATTAATGATCCTACCTGCTCCACCCCACTCACTACTGCGGTGTTTTCTCCCTTAAATGATTTTGTTATTCAAAGCGGCCATACAGTGGAAATGGCATCTTCCCCTCTTGCTATGAAATCGCTGGAAATTAAAAATGGCGGCAAGCTCTGGAGAAATAGCAGTTTATCTGGTAACATGCGCTATGTAAGCATTTATGATTACTTAAATAACGAAGGAACTTTTGGAAACAGTACGTCGTCTTTCGATGCCATAGGTATTAATGCAGAAGGAGCTAATGTAACTATTTACGGTGGTGGCACATGGAATTTTGGAAGGATAAGAAAGAACGGCATAACACCCCCGACCACCAATCTCACTATTTCTGACTGCGAGATGAACTTGTATTTCCCCGGCACAGCCATTTACAACGACCCGACGAATTCTACGCTAAACATCACCATCAATCCCGGAGCAACTGTCAATGTCATCGAAGGAAATGTAGCTATCGATGGAACCACAGGCTTATCCGGAGGAGAGAGCTTTGGCAGTATAACAGTGAATGGAATACTTAACTTAGATAAGAACAATGTATCCGGGAGAGGTAAATTCTTTGGAATGACCAATAACACAGGAACTGGCATTTGTAACCTTACCATCAATAGCGGAGGAAAGGTTATCGTGGATGAGTTTGATTTTAATAACAACGTACCTGGAGCAGGCACTCAATTTAGTCTAACCTTGAATGGCGGACAGCTTGAGATTCGCGAAGCGCTAAATCTAATCGGAGGTAACTTCTCTGCAACACCAGATGTTATTCTACTCTCTCCCGACCAAAACAAGGCTGCCATTATTGACAATTTTACTTCAGGATATACAGGTGCTTTCTCTGGCACTGCTGTTTTCCAACGTGGTTACAACAGTTCTTCCATATTTAACCAGCGCTACTTTAGCTCTCCTGTGAATAATTTACCGATCTCATCTTTTGCGCCACCGCTTGGTACAAACGGAGTAGCCGTTACTCCTACAGCTGACTGCGATGAAACACAGACTGAAAGCAATAGCAATTATGGTAATGTATTTGAGTACAATGAAAGCCTTGTAACTAATTGTTATTTACAAGCGTGGGTAGTACGCTCCAGTGGGAACGCAGAAAATGGTAGAGGATATTCTGTGGTAAAACCCGGCAGCGGCTTCTTCTCTGTAATAGGTACACCTAACCTCAACACCACCTACACCTTAACCGGATTGGGTAACAGTAACTGGCAGAAACCTACTAAGCAAAATACAGCTCCAAATGCTACAATAAGCGGTTGGCATCTTCTGGGCAATCCTTATCCTGCAAACATTGATCCCGACAATCCCAACCCGGCAGAATTTGGAAACATCTTCAAGGTATTAGATGCTGCAAATGGTATCTATGTGGACAGAACATTTAGCGGCAGCGACAGATTGTCTCCATTCCAAGGTTTCTTTGTGTACAAAAACAACAACGGAGCCACTGCCGATTTCACTTTCAACGCTTCAAACCGTACGCGTACTGCTACACAGTTTTATAAGAACGACCCGCTTAAGCAACTACAAATTAAAATATCCAACGGCCAATATTACGATGAATGTTTCGTAAACATTGTACCTGGTGCCACACCTTCTTTTGATTTGCAATATGATGGTATCAAATGGTTTTCTTCGCCGGTAATTCCTGCAGTTTACACTCAGTATCAAACAGAAAGATTCAGCACCAACACTATTGGCAGCATTGAAGAAACTCCTGTAGTACCTTTGAATTTCCGTGTTCCTGAAAATAAAACATACACGGTTGAACTTGCAGGCATTCAAAACCTTTCCGGTGTCTCAAAAGTGTTGATAGAAGATAAATTATCTAATAAAACTTACGAGTTTGCACAAGATGGCCAATTCACTTTCAGTGCTCAAAAAGGAGATGTTACAGATCGCTTTAATATCCGTTTTGTTGCAGCGACTGTTTCAGGAATGGATCAGGCTAAGGATAACATACACCTTTTTGTATCAAATAAGGCCATGCATGTTGACTTGGGCGCAAACAATAACATTGGAAATGTAGAAATTTTCAATGCCCTTGGCGCAAAGGTGGCCTCATTCAATATTAACAATTCATTTGAAAGAATTGATCTCAGCGCTATTGGCAACGGTACTTTTGTGGCTTATGTGAATAACGGCAAGAATACTTTGACAAGAAAATTCGTTATCGCAGAATAACAAGTAAAATTCTTTCTCATGAAAAGCTGCCCAAATTCCGGGCAGCTTTTTTATTTGTATAATAAAGCTAATAATGTGTTGTAAAAGAGTTGCTTTTATTCCAATTTTAGTAAAGTTGAATATGCACGTTTAGTTTGGTGGGTGACGTAGCATCGTATTTCTTTACATATATTGATTAATCAAGAAAATGATATTTATTGTAATTCTACTATCTCAAGCAAACACTAAAAACAATATTTTCGCAACACTGTTATCTCATTACAAATCGAACATCATGCCTAAAGTAACCATTGATGGAATAACCGTAGAGGTTGAGCCTGGTACCACAATATTAAATGCGGCAAGGAAAATAGGTGGCGAACTCGTTCCTCCGGCCATGTGCTATTACAGTAAGCTTCAGGGGAGCGGAGGAAAATGCAGGGTGTGCCTGGTTGAAATTTCAAAAAGCAGCGAGGCCAATCCTAATCCTGTGCCTAAGCTTCAGGCGAGTTGTTGTACTCCTGTTGCAGATGGTATGGAAGTAAAAAATTTGACCAGTCCTCGGGTGCAGGAAATGCGAAAAGCAGTAGTGGAGTTTTTGCTTATCAACCATCCATTGGATTGTCCCATATGCGACCAGGCTGGTGAATGCGACTTGCAAAACCTTGGTTACAACTATGGGGTGGATTTTACCCGTTATCAAGAAGGTAGAAGAACATTCGATAAAATTGATATAGGCGATAAGATACAATTGCACATGACGCGTTGCATTTTATGCTATCGCTGCACCTACGTGGCAGATCAATTGACCGACAATCGCGTGCATGGTATTATAAATCGCGGTGATGCTGCAGAAATTTCTACCTACATTCAAAATGCCATTGACAATGAAATGAGCGGTAACATGATTGATGTTTGTCCGGTTGGTGCACTCACCGATAAAACTTTCAGGTTCAAAAGCCGTGTGTGGTTTTTGAAACCCTATGATGCCCACCGCAACTGTGATAAGTGCTGTGGAAAAGCTACTATATGGATGTTTGGCAACGAAATTTACAGGGTTACAGCCCGAAAAGATGAATTCCACGAGGTTGAGAATGATGAAAACGGCAAGCCTGCCTGGATTTGTAACACCTGTCGCTTTGAAAAGAAAAGCAAAGAAGATTGGGTAATTGAAGGCCCTCGAAAAATGGAAAAATGGAGTGTCATTAATCAGAATAATTACACTCGCCCTATGAAAAAAGTGGAAATAGATACCGACCCTCGTATATTGTACGGCCGCAAAGAGGATCGCAAAGCCATCAGCATGACAGGTACGTACACTCCAGAACAGGTATTAAGTGATGGCAAATAATTTTTTGAACGGTCATTTATGTCTTAAATACTTTTATTTGCATCGCACGGCACAAAATGGATACAGTTTTTTTTGTTGAAAAAGGAACGCTCATATTGATAATATGGGCTATTACGATGCTTATAGCCTTGTATTCTACATTTGGAGAGCGAGTCTTTGCTGCTTATTTTCAAGACAGGAGAGGCCCAAACCGAGCCGGGCCCGGAGGACTGTTGCAGCCATTGGCAGATGGAGTGAAAATGTTTACTAAAGAAGATTTTATTCCTAATACGCCCAATAAGTTACTCTTCATATTTGGGCCGGCTATGTTTATGACGACAGCTCTTCTTACAAGCTCTGTTATTCCCTGGGGCGGCAAGCTGCATATATTTGGCTACGATGTTTGGCTCCACATAGCAGATGTGAATGTGGCGTTGTTGTTTGTTTTCGGTGTTGTTTCCATAGGTGTTTACGGCATTATGATTGGTGGTTGGGCTTCAAATAATAAATATTCGCTGCTGGGCGCTGTGCGGGCCTCTTCTCAGATGATTTCTTATGAGATAGCGATGGGCTTATCCATTATTGCTTTGCTACTGCTAACAGGCACTTTGAGCATAAGGGAGATTGCTGAGCAACAAGGCAAGCCTCTATTCGGCATCAGCGGCCTCAACTGGAACATATTTTATCAGCCGTTGGGCTTTCTAATTTTCCTGGTATGCGCCTTTGCAGAAACCAATCGCACGCCTTTTGACCTTCCGGAGTGCGAGGCAGAACTTATCGGCGGTTACCACACCGAATATTCTTCTATGAAATTAGGCTTCTACTTGTTTGCGGAATACATTAATATGTTTATCTCCAGTGCTGTTCTTGCTACTTTATATTTTGGCAGTTACAATTATCCCGGAATGGGATGGGTTGCAGAGCACATAGGCCCGAATATATCCACAATCATCGGTGTGTTTGTGCTGTTTGCTAAAATACTTTTTTTCATATTCTTATACATGTGGGTGAGGTGGACAGTGCCTCGTTTTCGCTACGATCAGCTTATGAATCTTGGTTGGAAAACGCTTATTCCCTTAGCTCTGTTAAATATTTTCATTACAGGATGCGCAATATTATTTTTCAATTAATCAAAAGCTTTTTTGCTAATACCCCGAAACCAGTTTTGCAACATCTTTAAACCATTTAAGGTCAAAACAGACTCCGGATGAAATTGTACGCCTGCTAATGGCAATCTTTTATGCGCAATAGCCATTACCTCTCCTTGCGCTGTTCGGGCTATTACTTCAACGTTTTCATTGGCCTCATCCATAAGGACTAATGAATGATATCGCATTACTGTCTGTTTTCTATCAAGTCCTTTAAATAATAGATGTTCTTTAGATATAATGATTTCAGATGTTTTCCCGTGCATTGGCTTTATTGCTTTTACTAGTTTCATGCCAAAAAAAATACCTAAAGCCTGATGGCCTAAGCACACTCCAAGTATAGGCACGCGCGTGTGAAACTTCCGAATAATCTCCATTGTTATGCCTGCAAATTCAGGAGTTTTAGGCCCAGGAGAGATTACGATAGAATCAAAAGCGATGGCTTCTATTTCACTTAACGTATATTCATCGTTTCTTACCACAAAACAATCCTGGCTGCATTGTTGTATATAATCGCGAAGGATGAACGAAAAAGAGTCATAATTATCAATAAGTAAAACTCTCATTTATTCAGCAACACTTCAAAGTCCCGAAAGGCATTTTTAAACATTGGAACAATTCTTCCCGAGTATTCTATTACAGTAGGCGCCATATCTACCACATAGGGATACACATGTGAACTTTTTTTCTGCTCATCAGGCAGCACATCCCATTTTTGAATAAACCAAAGCAACACTCCAAACACATACACTCCTACTAAACCATGAATAATTCCTCCAATAAATTTATTTATAAAACCTAAGGAAAATGATTGTAAAATATTTTCGAGCGCCCAAGCAATTAAGCGCACCAACAAAACAACAAGGACAAAAACCAGTAAGAATGAAATCACAGCTATAAATTTGGGGTCAGGGTGAAGCGTTTTTTTAACGAAATCTGCAGCTAAATAAGAAAACTTCAATGCTGCGATAATTCCCAGAAAATACGACACAAGAGAAAAAATCGAGTAAATGATCCCTTTGCTGTAGCCCCACCAAAAGCCAACGCCTAAGAATAATATGAAAAATATATCAATAAACATATCATAAAAATACATTCTCGTTGTGCATTTCATTTTATGTTTCTCACATAGAAAATCAATACTGTATAATTTTATTTAATGATTTGGGAGTATGGCTTTACTAGTTTTATTATAAGATTAATGAGCTAGTTGCAGACTTTCCAAAAAACAAAAAACCCGCACAGCGTGCGGGTTTTTTGTTCTGCTGCGCCTCGAAATTATTTAGTAGCGCTTTCGGCAGGAGCAGCAGCCTGAGCAGTATCAGCAGGCGCTGTTTCAGTAGCAGCAGCATTGCTTTCTTCTGTTGTAGTCTGCTCAGTACCGGTTGTTGCCTCGGTATTTTCTTCGGCAGGTTTGTTGCTGTTGCAGGATGCTAAAGCAAGTGTAGCGGCTGCAACGAATACTAGAAATACTTTTTTCATTTGCTTTTGGTTTTTTAGTTAAAAGACGTGCAAAGATAACATACTAATAATTGGTATTTCCAAATTTTTTTATCACTTTATTTTTCACGGAAATAAATCTGTATCGGAACACCGGTAAAATCAAACTTCTCACGAAGTTGATTTTCCAGGTAATTTCGATAAGATTCTCTTATATATTTCGGGTGGTTGCTGAAAAAAGCAAAAGCTGGTGTATGCGTGGGTAGTTGAGTAACATATTTGATAGATATAAGTTTTCCGCTGGCCGGGGGCGGTGGATAACGCTCAATTGCCGCCATCATTTCCTCGTTGAGCATAGAGGTGGGAATGCGTTTATGCAGGTTGTGATATACCTTCTCGGCTGCTTCGAGTAGCTGAAATATCTTAATTTTTTCAGTAGCAGATGTGAAAACGACCGGCAAGTCAGAGAAGGGCGCTAAGCGCTGCTTTAGTGTTTCCTCGTAATCCCGTGCAGTGTTGCTGCTTTTATTTTGTATGCAATCCCATTTATTTACTGCAATTACAATTCCCCTTTTCTTCTTTACTGCAAGGCGAAATATGGCGAGGTCTTGTTGGGTAAATCCGTTTTGTGCATCTATAACCAGTATAGCTACATCGCTTTCATCCAACGCATTTATTGCCCTGATTACACTGTAAAACTCAAGATTTTCTTTTATACTGCCTTTTTTGCGGATTCCTGCAGTGTCAATGAGCAAAATATTTTTACCAAACTTGTTGTAAAGGGCATGAACGCTGTCTCTTGTTGTTCCTGCAATGGGGGTTACCACATTTCTCTCTTCTCCCAGCAATGCATTTAAAAGAGAACTTTTACCCACATTGGGTTGGCCAATGATGCATACCTTTGGAATGTTATTGGCTGGCTTTTCAGTAGTCTTCAGTGGAATTTTATCAGTGATAGCATCTAAGAGCTCGCCTGTCCCGCTTCCGCTGATAGAAGATATCATAAATACTTCGCTGATGCCAAGGCTATAGAATTCAGTCGCATCATAAATGCGGTCGCTATTATCTACTTTGTTTACTACCAGAAATACCGGTTTGTGCGACTGTCGCAGAATTTCTGCAAACTCGTCATCCAGATCGGTTATGCCGCACGAAACATCTACTACAAAAAGAAGGAGTGAGGCCTCGTCTATGGCGATATGGACTTGCTCGCGTATGTGTTTTTCAAATATGTCTTCACTACGGGGTACAAAGCCACCGGTATCAATGAGATTAAATGTTTTTCCTCCCCACTCTACTTCGCCATAAATACGGTCGCGCGTTACTCCGCTTATGTCGTCAGTAATAGCCCTTCGCTCTCCGGTGAGCCGGTTGAATAGTGTACTTTTTCCCACATTGGGGCGGCCTACGATAGCTACGGTAAAACTCACTACGCAAAAATATGCTAAAAGAAGTTTCTGATAATGTCGTTGCCGAGCGCAAAAACCATCAGAGCCAAAAGCATTACCATTCCCACGATTTGTGCCCTTTCCAGGAATTTATCGCTGGGCTTACGCCCCGTAACGATTTCTACAATGGTAAATAAAGCGTGCCCTCCATCTAGGGCAGGAATAGGCAGTACATTCAGTACGGCCAGCATAATGGATAGAAAGGCAGTCAGATTCCAGAAAGCAGTCCAATCCCATAGTTTGGGAAATAACTGCGTAATGGTAATAAAACTGCCCACTTGTTTATATCCTTTAACTTCAGGGTCAAATATCAGCCGGAATTGTTTAATATAACTAGATAGCATAGCCCCTGTTTTTTTTACACCTGCAGGTATGGCTTGAAGTAAAGTGTATTTTTTTACACTAAGTTTGAAATAGTGGTCGAGCGGCTTAGCCATGAATCCAATTGTTCCGGCTTCACTTACGGTTACCTGAGTAAATATAGTGTCGTTGCCTCTCTTTAAGGTTAGGGGTACAGTTTGTTTTTTCATCCCGCGGAGCATAATGCGGAGTTCTTCAAAATAGCGCACCGGTTGATGATTTATGGCGATAATAACATCGCCATCTTTAGCTCCGGCCTTTTGTATAGGTGAGCCGGGTTGAACCTTGCCAATTTCTGCAGGGAAGGCAATAGCTATAAACCCTTCACCTTTTTTTTCAACCAGCGATTTTGTAAATGACCTTGGAATAGGGATATCTAGTACTTGTCCATCGCGCTCTACTCTTATGCTTAGGGCATTTTCCAGAAGAAGAGTGCCGGTGATGGAATTAAAGTTTTCAAAGGTCTTGTCGCGGTCGTAACCTATAATTTTATCGCCGGTGCGCAACCCGATTTGTGCGGCTAAAGAGTCTGCAACTATGCCGTAACGCGCTTCTTGCACGGAAAGATATTGCTCTCCATGTACGTAAAGCAGCATGGCATAGATGGCAAAAGCTAGCAGTATATTTACTGTAACTCCCCCCAGCATGATAATAAGCCGCTGCCATGCCGGCTTACTGCGAAATTCCCAGGGTTGAGGCTCTCCTTTCATCTGGTTTTTGTCGAGACTTTCGTCTATCATGCCGGCGATTTTTACATAACCGCCTAGGGGTAGCCATCCGATACCGTATTCGGTTTCTCCAATTCTTTTTTTGAAAAGAGAGAACCAGGGGTCGAAGAACAGATAAAATTTCTCCACCCGTGTTTTAAATAGCTTGGCGGGTATAAAGTGGCCTAATTCGTGCAGCAGCACCAGTATAGATAAACTAAGGATAAGCTGGGCTACTTGTACTAAGATTTCCATGAAATAAATTGTGTTAAACAAAGAGCTAAAGTAGAAGAATTGCTGAGGTTGTATGAGATGCTTTGTTCTTTTTAATAACGAAACGCTGCTTACAACATTATTAAAAAAAGCTGAAACTCTGATTCGGGTGAGGGATGCGGAAGGCACAAACGCAGTGAAGTGGTGGCGGCGGTATCCGGCCCCCAAGCGTCAGCCTGTCCTGGGGCCGCCCCCCCCTTTTTGGGCCCCCCCCCGGGGGGGGGGGGCACAAAAGGCCCCCCCCCAAAAAAATTATTGTGTGGGGATAAAAAA
>JAVQWQ010000042.1:16255-16627 GCA_033578915.1 Chitinophagales bacterium
CCACCCACCCCCCCCCACCGACGCCACCGCTTCGCCTGCCCCCCCCCTCACTGGTTGCCCCGCCCCAAGGGGGGCGGCCCCAACAAGGGCACCCCAAGATAAATCTTTAGTGTTTCGCTATAATCAATACTTGTTTACATTTGGCGGCTGTACATGTTTTATGTATAACACATGAAGAAGAAAATTCGTTCTGCCCTTATATCGGTTTACCACAAAGAAGGATTAGAGGAAATAGTGCAGGCGTTGATGAAGCATGAGGTGAAAATCTACAGCACAGGCGGGACGCAGTCATTCTTAGAAGCACGTGGAGCCAAAGTGATTCCGGTGGAGAATGTAACAGGATATCCGTCTATTCTCGGGGGTCGGGTAAAA
>JAVQWQ010000043.1:0-16447 GCA_033578915.1 Chitinophagales bacterium
ACCTGAAAGGCTACTTCAGAGGCAATAGAAGTAAAAGGCCAGCTTTCATCAATCACTACTATACGATTTGTTTTTTTAACGGAAAAAATTATTGTGTCAATATCCAAAGGGCGAATAGTGCGCAGATCTATTACTTCTGCATCAATATTTTCTTTTGCCAGCGCATCTGCAGCAGCAAGGGCTACTTTCATCATTTTATTGTAGCTTACCAAAGTTACATCTTTGCCCTTGCGCTTTACATCCGCTTTTCCGATCTCGATCAGGTATTCTTCCTCCGGCACCTCTCCAAGGTCTGAATACATTACTTCACTTTCCATGAATATGACCGGGTCATCGTCCCGTATAGCCGCTTTGAGCAGGCCTTTAGCATCATAAGGGTTTGAAGGAGAAATTACTTTGAGGCCCGGCACAGAAGCCAGCATATTTGTGAGCATCTGTGAATGTTGAGCCGCCAACTGCCCTGCACTGCCCTGCGGGCCTCGAAACACAATAGGACATCCAAATTCGCCTCCGCTCATGGCCAACATTTTAGCTGCTCCGTTGATGATTTGGTCAAAAGCCAAAATGGCAAAATTCCAGGTCATGAATTCGATGATAGGACGAGTACCATTCATGGCTGCGCCTACC
Source organism: Chitinophagales bacterium (assembly GCA_033578915.1). Lineage (GTDB taxonomy): Bacteria > Bacteroidota > Bacteroidia > Chitinophagales > LD1 > UBA7692. The sequence goes on from JAVQWQ010000043.1 coordinate 628, forward strand.
CCTATGCCTGCGAAACCAAGCTCTGATATGGGGGTGTCTATGACTCTTTTCGGACCGAATTCTGCCAGCATACCTTGGCTCACCTTGTAAGCGCCATCATATTCAGCCACCTCCTCTCCCATTAAAAACACGCGCTCATCGCGGCGCATCTCCTCGCTCATGGCTTCTCGCAAAGCTTCGCGGAAACGTATTTTTCTCATGCTCATTCTTTTAAACAAAAAAGGTTGGCTGCGCAGCCAACCTTGCTTTCAAGGCAGGGCGATCAATGGGACTCGAACCCACGACCAACGGAACCACAATCCGCTACTCTAACCAACTGAGCTATGATCGCCATGAACCTTTGTGCAAAAATAATAGCTAATTACAAAAGTTAAAAACTGATTGTAACCAATAAAATTATCTCTAAAACTGATATCCAACCTGGAAGGCGTAATTTCGTGGTGCTTCTATCAAGCCCGGCCGCAGCGTGTATTCTGCGTTTGTAATATTTTTTGCGATTACGTTAAAGCTTACTTTTTCTTTAATAGAATACCCTAAACGAAGGTCAATAACAAAGTCGCCTTTGTTATGGCGATTCCTAAAGTTTCTTATGGATTGCAATGCTCCTACTCCTACCCTGTCAAGCTCTTTCATGAAACTGTTAAAGAAGCAGCGCAAACCAAGGTTTACGCCCTTAACATTAGCAGAAATATCTGCTTTAAAAGAATGTTCGATACGGTATTTTAAGATTTTATAGTCAAGGCCGAAGCTGTCCGGATTGTAGGCAAGGTTGATTGGGTTAATGTAAGTGTAGCCTAAAATAAAGTTTAAAGGCACAGAATAAATTTTTCCGTTTCCGATGGCAGAAATTTCAGTGCCGATAATGCGTACCGATGGCACATTGGTAGCCTGAAATGCCAACCCTGCACCGGGAAATTTAATCGGGTCGGCGGCCTGAAATTCTATCATGTTCTTAAAGTAATTGATAAAAGCACTTAGGTCTGCGTAAAAAATCCATCGGCTGACTTTAACGCCTTGCTTAATGCCAATTTCGGCGCCCCAACCGGATTCGGGCAAGAGGCCGGGGCTGGGAAACACAGGAGTGCCGCTACGTATGGTACGCACATATTTTTCAGCTATAGAAGGAAAACGAAAGCCTTGGCCTGCGCTAAAGCGCAGAAATGTTCCCTGTGTAGCCTCATAATTTAACCCTACACGAATTACAGGTATCACCGGTGAAAAAACAGGATTAATGGCGTTTTTCAACCCACTGTTGATTGATGATGCAAAAAGGTCAGCTTGTTGGATTTGGGTATCTAAACGAGCGTGTTCCAGCCGGAGACCGGCATTTATAGTGAGGCGATTAAAAAAACGCTTGTCCACATTCACAAATGCCCCAATATTGTAGGCATCGCGGTTATCAAATGTGGTACTATTAACAGTAGTGTAGAAAAATGATATACCAGATGATATGATAAGCGCTTGGGATTTTATTTCTTTTTGAAAGGTATATTCTGCAAAAGCCTGAACGGTACGCGAGGAGTCTCCGCCGAAAATCGTGTCGTTGTTCACTATTCTTCTTGCATTGGAACTCGCATCATTGTATAACTGAGTGTAATATACTCTTGATTTCAGGCTGTGCCGGTTTTCTTTTTTGTCGTAGAAGTTTACAAATGGATCAACATTAACCGTGGTAGTAGTTCTGTTAGAGAGCTCTGCCGGAAAATACGCAAATGATGTATCTGTTCCTGCGATGGAGAAAAAGGGCTTACCAAATTTTACCGTAGCGTATTCAGGCCAGAAATTGTCAGTGGAATCGTTATCATAACCCCACATTACAAAAAAATCCTGAAAATCTTCGCGCAGCACGCCCAGATTAGCACCAAAGATTATTCTATCGAAACGTTTAGGCATGTAGCGTAGCTTAGCGAAACCACGCACGGTGCGTTGGCGGTTGGCAAAGCGAAATCCTTCATCTTCCTGGTAAGCTCCCGAAAGAACAACATCCAAATTACCATACTTTTTAGCGTGTGTGTATTGAAAGCCGCCAAACAACGGGCGATGTATGTATGTGTATGTTCTATCTTTTCTGATCTTAACTTTTCTCCAAAACCATGTATGTCGCTTATCTTTTGGCTGCTGATAAAAACCAAAGTTGAACAATAGCTTATTATACATTTCTGTTTTTGGCGCTATCGTCCTGAAATTCATAATGCCATTTAAAGCACTGGAACCATAGGAGGCAGACGAGGCGCCTTTGATAACTTCTATTTGTTCTATGGCTTCTACAGGCATGCCATTCCAATTGACACCACCGTTTTCGGGACTGATAATAGGGATATCGTCCAGCAAAACGAGAACCCGGCTGCCCGCGCCATCGGCAAAGCCTCCTCCGCCGCGAATACTTGCATTCCGCCCAAGCATATTCACTCCCGGAACATAGTTGAGCGCTTCATCGGCTTTTGCATTGCTTTGTATGATCTGCTGGCCTTTTAGTACCTCCATAGATACCGTTTCCTCACCAAGTTTTTTTTCAAACTTACTGCCGGTAACCACCACAATGTCGAGTTCTTTCTGAGTTTCAGACAAACGAACAAAAACATTTTTTGCCTCGCCCTCTTTAAGCCATATTTCCAAACTTTTTTTGTTATATCCCACATAAGAAAACTCCAGAATAACACGGCCAGGTTTAACGGGTAACTGAAATTTACCTTCTAAATCCGTAGTCACTCCTTCAGAAGTACCTTTGATTGTCACACCCACCCCATAAAGCGGCTCATCATCTTTATCATCCACTACACTTCCTCGGATAATAGTTTGTGCCCCGGCATAAAAACTATATAACAGATATATTAGCGTAAAAATTCTTGCCATCCAGTCCTGTGAGTTGTTATGATTAAATTTTATCAAAAGGCTAAATTATAAGATTATAGAAACTGAAATACAGAGACAAAAACTACGAATGGTAAATGCATATTATGTTGACTTTGTATGCAAAAACAGATGTTACCATTTCTTTAGACCCCACGCAACTGCCAAAGCATTAAATAAAACTAGAAAACCCAGAATCGAAATATACCATATGGGAGAATCAGCTATAAAAGAGATATTAAATGAAGAATCTCCCAAACTTGAATGAACATGCTCTGCCATACGCTGTGCCAGCTTTGAATTCCTGTAGCTAAAAAGAGCTCCAAAACAAAAAGTCAACAAATACATTACATATTCTATTTGACGTACTGTAATAGAATACAGATTAGAAATAAAAAGGAACGGAAGAAAGAAAAAACCCACAGAAAATTGAGAAAGATTAAACCAATCTCTAAACCTTAAAACAGTTTCGTTAGAAGAAGACGATGTTTCAATCAAATAATTTACTCTGAAAGTAATAAGAGAAGTAACAACCACCCCCGTAACTAGGAGTCCCAGCCACAACTTAAAAAGAGTCTTACTGTTTATTTTAAAAAAACCGGTAGAAGCTGATCCATGCCGTACAAAATATCCCATCCATATACCTATAACTAAACAAGAAAAAATGATAATTAATATCATGTTGAATGATTTTGTCTCAGATACTAAAATTCATTATGAGAAATTTTAGTGTTGGGCATTTGTTCTTTTAACTTTAAAACTTTTTCCTGATTAAGTTTATTATAACTTAAATCTAAAATTTCAAGACGCTGCATTTTTTTTAATAATTCAAACACCTTCTCAAAGTCTAAACGAGGATTCATTGATAAATCGAACTCACGGAGTGCATCCAATTTATATATTTCAGTTGGTATGGAGCTTAGTTCATTTGCTTTTAGCAAAAGCTTTTTAAGTTTTCGCAAGTAAATAATCGAATCAGGTAACGAGGAGAGCAGATTATCGCGCAAATCTAGATGCTCAAGATTTTTTAATTGTCCGATACAAGAAGGCAGAGAATCTATAACATTATCTTTAAGCGATAGCGTATTTAATTTTTCCAGGCGGCAAATTTCTCTTGGTATAGTTTTTAATTTCCTCTCTGGAGTATTAAAGAAAAAACCATTCATATTAAGATATTCCAGTGATGCCATTTTGCCGATACATACTGGGATTCCTGTTATGCGGTTAAGTGAAAGGTCTAGGTTTTTTAAATTCCTCAGTTCGCAAAGCTGCGGTGGAAAAACCTCCAGCTCGTTTGTGGAAACATTTAAATACTCTAACTTTTTACAGCCTTCTATTGGCTCCAGCGATGTTAGTTTATTCGCATGAAGGTTGAGCCATGTAAGATTTGATAGTTGGCTGAATGATACAGGCAACCTTTCAATTCTGTTATTTCTATTGGCAAACGGTAAACCTCCTAGGTCAAGGCGTTCTAATGCTATTAGCCTTCCAAAACACTCCGGAAGCGAAGTAATTTGATTACCGCGCAAAATAAGATTTTTAAGGGACAACACATCGCATAATTCAACAGGCAATGTTTCCAGATAGCACTCGCTAAGGTCTAATTCTTCAAGTTGCGCATTAGAACGCAAAACACTAAAAATGGCTGCCAGGTCAAGATTATTGTTATGAGATAATTTTAGCCGCCTGAGATTTTTCAACTGGGAAAACGAAGCCGGCAGCGTGCGAATATCATTAATAGACAAATCCAGACTCTTAAGCGATAATGCCTTACCGATAGCATCGCTGATGCCAAAAAGTTCACATGCAGAAAGGTTAAGATGCTCTACCGAAGAGGTGTCTAAAACATCCCATATTTGCTCATCGGGTAAATAACCACAATGCTGCAGGTTGAGCGTAGTAAGTTTTTTCAACGAAGATAAAGCCTGTGGCAACTGAGTTATCGGATTGTCCTTCAGGCTGAGTTCTTCCAGATTTTTGAGCAGATAGATTTCTTCGGGTACTTTTTTAATCTGGCACCCCACAAGTGCAAGTTTTTTTAAATTAGGCAGTACCGCCAGTTGCTCAAAAAGTTTTGAAAGATTGAGCGCTTTGCAGTAGGTGCAGCTAAACGATTCTACATGCTTTAGGTCTGAGATATCCGGAATTTCATTTTTGGTGAAACCTCGAATATGAATTTCTTTTACACCTTCATGCCTGGCTTTGGATATGGCTTGCTGCGCACTTTGCATACCGCGTGCTTCTTCTTCGGCCATCCGTTTCAGATACGACGCTTTAGCTATCGAATCCAGTTGTGCCTCTGTCCATTCCTTACCTTGGCCGAGTAGCTCAGATACAAAAAACAAACCTATAATCCATCTAAATCCAAAAAATTTCTTGCCCACAGAAATCATTTTAAAGGATAAAAAAAATTGATTCTGAATTTATAAGCTTCATTTTCTTTTCAATACTGCACAATAATGGTGTATATTAAAATGTATTTCCATCCATTGCACATCAAAGCTGCCCACGCTTTCTGTGATTTGATACAAAAAAAGCGTATGTTTGCCGTTGCAAATTATGGCGAGGTAGCTCAGCTGGTCAGAGCGCGGCACTCATAATGCTGAGGTCGGGGATTCGAGCTCCCCCCTCGCTACTAAGTTTGAAAAAAGTTTTATTTCCACAGAAAGCCTGTGGAGAATGGTAACAAATAAATCTCTCCTTTATTTTTCTTAGCAGTAATATGATACGCCGTTTTTTTCGCAAAGCGATTAGTATATTTCCTTTGCTGAAAAATCCTTATTTCGTTACGATTTTTGTGTATGCAATATGGATGATTTTTTTTGATGAAAACAACTTGCTCACCCAATGGAAAAGATATAGCACATTAAAGGAACTTAAAGCAAAAGAGTCATTTTACCGCAACAACATCAATTCCATGAAAGAACAATTGGCCGAGCTGCAAACCAACAGTGCGTTAAAGGAAAAATTTGCCCGCGAACATTACTACATGAAAAGAGACAATGAAGATGTTTTCGTATTTATAGATAAAGAACCCGAAAAAAAGCAAGCAAAACCCTGGTGGCAAAAGATCTTCTGAATAAATCGTTGCTTACGCTTGCTCCTTCGCATTTCAAGGAATATAGCCTTATTGATTCTGGCAACGGTTCAAAATTAGAGCGTTTCGGTAAAATAGTTACCATAAGGCCGGAGCCACAAGCGGTATGGGCGCCATCATTGCCGGTAGAGGAATGGCAAAACCGGGCAGATGTACAATTTATTCCAACAAGCAGCAATTCCGGAAAATGGAAAAAAATAAAGCCTGTTGATGATAAATGGACAATTTCCTACTCCGGTTCAGTTTCTTTCAGGTTCATATTATCACTTACCGGCTTTAAACATGTTGGGATTTTTCCTGAACAGGCCGTAAACTGGGAATATATTGCAAGTAATATCAAAAAATTACGCCAAAAGTTTAAAGAGCCTGACTTTCTAAACCTATTTGCATATACCGGAGGTGCCTCTTTGGCTGCAAGAGCAGCAGGCGCAAAAGTTACTCACGTAGATTCTATAAAACAGGTAATTACATGGGCAAATGAAAACATGAGGCTAAGCGGCTTGAGCGATATTCGCTGGGTAGTTGAGGATGCGTTGAAATTTGTACGCAGAGAAGCGCGCAGAGGCAACAAATATCACGGAATTATCTTAGACCCTCCCGCCTACGGCCACGGGCCTGAAGGAGAAAAGTGGAAGCTGGAAGAAAAAATCTTAGAAATGATGAATACCGTTCAGCAAATACTTCATGAAGGAAATTGCTTTCTGATACTTAATGCTTATTCTCTTGGTTTTTCTGCCCTTATCCTTGAAAACCTTATTGACGAAAAATTCCGCAAAAAAAATTTCGAAAGCGGTGAATTATATGTTATGGATGAATTTGGAAAAAAACTTCCGCTCGGTGCATTTGTACGCTTTAGCAACCTAAGCAGCTAAAAATATCGCTGTATATATTACAAAGGAATATTATCGTGTTTCTTTCTCGGAAGTTTCACGGCTTTATTCCTAAGCATTTTAAAAGCAGCGATGAGTTTTTTTCGTGTTTGCGCCGGCTCAATCACTTCGTCAATAAATCCTCTTGCAGCAGCTTTGTAAGGGTTGGCAAAGGTTTCGCGGTAATGTTTTTCCAGCTCTGCCAGCTTAGCCTGTGGGTCGGGGGCTGCAGCAATCTCTTTCTTAAAAATAATTTCAGCAGCGCCTTTGGCCCCCATAACAGCTATCTCTGCCTGTGGCCATGCATAATTCATATCTGCGCCAATGTGTTTGCTATTCATTACATCGTATGCACCTCCGTAGGCCTTACGCACTATTACCGTAACCTTAGGCACTGTGGCTTCCGAAAAAGCGAATAGCAGTTTGGCTCCGTGATTTATGATACCATTCCACTCCTGATCGGTGCCGGGTAAGAATCCGGGCACATCTACAAAGGTTAACAGGGGGATATTAAAAGCATCGCAAAAGCGCACAAAACGCGCTCCTTTTCGCGAAGCATTGATGTCGAGCACTCCCGCCAAAGAAGCCGGCTGATTAGCAACGACACCGATGGATTCTCCCGCAAGACGCGCAAAGCCTACTACCAGGTTTTCAGCAAAATCTTTATGAACTTCGAAGAAGCTATCGCGATCGGTTACTGCTTCTATGATATGTCGAACATCATAAGGCTGTTGAGGATTTTCAGGAATAAAGTGATTTAATTCTGGCCTGGCTTCATCAGTGGGTTCGTAAACCAGCGCCGGAGGCTCTTCATCGCAGTTTTGGGGGATATAGCTTAGCAATTTTTTTATTCCCTCTATACATTCTGCTTCGTTTGGATAAGCAAAATGAGCTACACCACTGCGGCTAGCATGAGTGTGCGCGCCCCCCAACTCTTCACTGCTCACTTCTTCATGAGTAACCGTTTTAACCACGTTAGGGCCTGTAACAAACATGTAAGAGGTCTGCTCTACCATGAAAATAAAATCTGTGATAGCAGGAGAATATACTGCCCCACCTGCGCATGGGCCTAATATCGCTGAGATTTGAGGCACCAGGCCGCTGGCTAGCGTATTCCGATAGAAAATATCCGCATAGCCCCCAAGGCTAACAACGCCTTCCTGAATACGTGCTCCTCCACTATCGTTCAGGCCTATAATAGGTGCACCATTGCGCATAGCCAAATCCATAATCTTGCATATTTTCTCAGCATGCGTCTCACTTAGCGCTCCACCGAAAACCGTGAAATCTTGAGAAAAAACATAAACCAGCCGCCCGTTTATCGTTCCATAACCCGTAACTACTCCATCTCCTAAAATAATTTGTTTATCCATTCCAAAATCGCGGGCGCGATGTTCTACAAACATGCCCAGTTCTTCAAAACTTCCGGGGTCAAGCAACAGTTCTATGCGCTCACGCGCGGTAAGTTTTCCTTTTTTGTGCTGGGCTTCAATTTTATCAACCCCTCCTCCCAGCAGCGCTTGTGCCCGTTTTTGCGCAAGAATTTCTAATGGATTCATCTTTAAAAATTGGATGAATGCAAACCTGCATTAAAAAAAGTGAAAGTGCAATGCACCCCTTTTTAAAGCGTTGCTGTGAAATTTGTGGAAATTATGTGTATCATATTTCGCTTACATAATTTCATGCTCATCAAATTTCGTTAGTTTAAACTTTTAAAAGAACTCACGCCTATGCAATTTGCGCATTTACATTGCCATACGCAATATTCGCTGCTTGATGGTGCATCAAAGATCCCTGCCCTTTTTCAAAAAGCGCTTGCAGATAATCAAAAAGCTATAGCCATCACCGACCACGGAAATATGTTCGGGGTGTTTGAGTTCGTTGCAGAAGCGGTAAAAATCAATAATAAATGCGGAGAGCAACGTATCAAACCTATTGTCGGCTGTGAATTTTATTTGGTTAAAGACCGATTCAAAAAAACTTTCACCAAAGACGATAAGGATGTTAGGTATCACCAATTGCTTTTAGCAAAAAATGAAACCGGCTATAGAAATTTGTCTAAAATATGTTCATTAGGTTTTACAGAAGGAATGTATTCCAAATATCCGAGAATTGATAAAGAACTTATAGTAAAATACCGGGAAGGCCTTATCGCCACTACATGCTGTATCGGAGCAGAAGTACCTCAGACTATTTTACGCAAAGGTGAAGAAGAGGCAGAAAAAGTATTTCTGTGGTGGCTAGACCTCTTTGGCGATGATTATTATGTAGAGATTCAACGGCATAATCTTCTTGACCAACACAAAGTGAATGAAGTGTTGCTCAAATTTGCAAAGAAACACGGAGTAGTTGTGATCGCTTCAAATGATGCACATTATATTGACAAAGAAGATTACAACACCCACGACATTTTGTTGTGCATCAATACAGGTGAAAAAAAATCTACTCCTATACAAAAAGACGCGTTGGATGAAGATGATTTGAAAAACCGCTCTAAAAGATTCGGTTTTCCAAACGACCAGTTTTACTTCAAAACTACCGCCGAAATGGCTTCACTTTTCGATGATATTCCTGAAGCAGTGGACAATACCATGCAAATTGCAGATAAAGTTGAGTGGTTAAACTTAGAAAGACAGATACTGCTGCCCAGTTTCCCTGTACCCAAAGAATTTCAGATACACACAACAACAGAAATCATCAACGGAAATTATATTTCGCCTGAAGAAAACAATCAATGGGAATACCTGAGATATCTTACGTACGAAGGCGCTAAAAAACGCTATGGAGAAATTACAGATCAAATTAAAGAACGACTCGACTTCGAGCTGTTTACGATAAAAACAATGGGGTTTGCAGGCTACTTTCTTATTGTTGCAGATTTTATCAATGCAGGAAAAGAAATGGGTGTGCTGGTAGGGCCGGGTCGTGGTTCTGCTGCCGGATCAGCCGTAGCCTACTGTATCGGTATTACCAACATTGATCCTATCAAATACGACCTGTTGTTTGAGCGATTTCTAAATCCCGGCCGAAAAAGCATGCCTGACATAGATACCGATTTTGATGATGAAGGCAGGCAGAAGGTTATAGATTACGTAGTAAAAAAATATGGCAAGGAACAGGTGGCGCAGATTATTACTTACGGCACTATGGCCGCCCGCAGCAGCATTAAAGATGTGGCACGCGTTCTTGATCTTCCCCTGAATGCCTCCAACGAATTAGCCAAGCTGGTTCCAGAAAAAGCAGGCACTACTTTGCAAACCATTTTAAAAGCGCCTATTGAAGAATTGAAAAATAAATACGACCCAAACAGCTTGCAAAACATAAAAATACTAAGAGAAAAATTGCAAAGCGATAAGCTGGAGGGTCAGGTTCTGCGAGAGGCGCTGAAACTCGAAGGTACCGTGCGCAATACCGGTGTGCACGCAGCAGGGGTAATCATTGCTCCCAAAGACCTCCGCGAAATTTTACCTGTTGCCGTATCTAAAGACTCAGACCTTTGGATTACCCAATTTGACGGAGATGTTATAGAAAAAGCAGGGGTTTTGAAAATGGACTTTCTTGGCCTTAAAACGCTCACTATCCTGCGCGATGCGGTAAACCTTATAGAGCAAAACCATGGAATAAAAATTGACATCAATCAAATACCTCTCGATGATAAAAAAACTTTTGAACTATTCCAGCGGGGCGAAACCAACGGCACTTTCCAGTTTGAGAGCCAAGGAATGCAAAAATACATGAAGGAACTAAAACCGGACAATCTGGAAGACCTCATTGCGCTGAATGCGCTCTACCGCCCCGGCCCTATGGATTATATCAATAAATATATTGCGCGCAAGCATGGCAGAGAAAAGATAACTTATGATTTACCTGAGATGGAAGAAATACTCCGCAACACATATGGCATCACTGTGTATCAGGAACAGGTTATGCTTTTAGCTCAAAAATTAGCGGGGTTGAATAAAGGCCAGGCAGATTCGTTGCGAAAGGCCATGGGAAAAAAAGATAGAAAAACGCTCGATGAACTAAAAGATGTGTTTATGAAAGGGGCCAAGGACAACGGTTACAAAGAAGAAATACTTCAGAAAATATGGAAAGACTGGGAAGCCTTTGCAGAATATGCTTTTAATAAATCCCACTCCACTTGCTATGCATATGTTGCCTATCAAACAGCTTATCTCAAAGCAAACTACCCTGCAGAATATATGGCTGCAGTGCTTTCTAACAATATCGGAAACATTGAAAAAATTACCTTCTTTATGGAGGAGTGCAAACGCATGGACATTAAGGTCAAAGGTCCTGATATCAACGAAAGCGATGTAAAATTTTCAGTAAATAAAAAAGGAGAGATTCGCTATGCACTGTCTGCCATTAAGGGTGTTGGAGAAAGTGCTGTACAAATCATCGTAGAGGAGCGCAAAGCCAACGGTCCCTACAAGTCAATCTTTGACCTCACCGCTCGGTGTCCCCAAAAAGCTGTAAATAAAAAATCTCTTGAGAGCCTTGCGCTGGCAGGCGCCTTTGACTCTTTTCAAAACATTACTCGCAGTATGTATCTTGTACCGGATAGCCGCGAAATGAGTGGAATTGATTACGCTATTCAATACGGCAGTAAAGTGCAGAGCATGAAACAACTCCGACAGTTCTCATTGTTTGGCGATTCTAAAGAGGATATGTATGCAGAACCCGTCCTCCAAAAATGCGAAGAATGGCCACTGCTGCTTAAGCTCAAAAAAGAAAAGGAAGTAACCGGAATTTACCTTAGCGGGCATCCTTTGGACGATTATCGTATGGAGATTCTTTATTTTACCAACTGCAGTCTTAGAAATATAGAACAAAACCCAAACAAGGATTTAAAAATAGCGGGCATTATCAGCAACACCCAAACCAGAATAGCAAAAAACGGTAATCCCTTTGTAATATTTACTTTAGAAGATTATACTGGAAACTATGAGTTTGCACTATTTGATACAGATTTTCTCAAATTCAAAGAGTTTGTTACACAAGAAGGTGCGCTATTGCTTATTGAAGGAAGATATCAGCAAGCATTCAGCCAGTCTAATTATTTCAAATTTAAAATCAACAAGGTTGAGTTGCTGAGCGAGGTACGAAAAAAACTAACGGAGTCTGTTTGTTTATTTATCAACGTTTTTAACTTAAGCAAGAATATCATAGACCATATCGAAAAAATCTGTAAGAACTTCTCCGGAACCATACCGCTTAAAATATGCGTGAATAATCCGACAGATGCTTTCAGGCTAAAAATGATTTCATCGTTTAAGATTGACCTGAACGCACAGTTCCTTTCAGAGCTGAAGAAAATTCCAGAACTTGAAATAGCCATCAATAATGCCGAACCTAAAGATGAAGTCTTTTTATCTTTACAACATAAATTATCAGAAAATACAGAAATGGCCGAAAACGACATTAATGAGCTGGCGCCAGTTGATTAATTTTATTCAAAACATTGATTCTACTATAACATACATATTTATCCACACGCTTTTCAAAAACTTAATAAAGAAAATTTGCTGCCGGAGATTAAACCTTTCATATTTGAGGCGTTCGGATTTTTCAAAATAAACTCTTATAATGATTGTAATGAAAAAGTTATTTCTTTTAGCTGTTGCCGTTTGGTGTTCTACTTTCTCTTTTTCTCAGTCTAAGGATGCTGCCACTGTCACAGACTTCAGAGATATTTACTGGGGAGCTAAATTAGATTCAATATACAGAGACGGACAGAAGCTGGAGTTTATAAAAGACCGCTCTACTACATTAAAAAATGCTTATGTACTGAAAGGCGACCCAATGAACATCGGGAATGTCCGGCTAAATAAACTCGTTTACATATTCAATGACGATAATCGTTTTTATAAAGTTTTTATGGAAGGGCCAAAAGAAGATTTCGAACAGATGAAATTTATCTTGAAATATAAGTTTGGAGAACATGTGAATGAGCGTACACTGGATAACGTAACACTATACCAATGGTTGGTTCGCGATGTAACATTTACTCTCAAACAATATGAATTTCTCCGCTTCGAACTAATTATCGAAAGCAGTTGGCAAGATGCAGAAGCTTACAAAAAAAATACCAACGTAAAAGACTTTTGAGAAGCTTGCTGGCCTATTCGCTTCTATAAGTTTTCAAAATATTCTACGATTTTTTCTTTCAGCAACCGTTCCTGCTCTTTGATATCCAAAGAAGGTATAGTTAAGTTTTGCTCATAATGAGGCCAACCATCTCTATCTTTTCCAACGTATGTATAATATCCGTCTGCACTTAGTAATTTACAAACAGCTACATGAATCAAGTCTTGTTTTTCCTCTTTTGTCCACTGCTCTTTCACAATACCTACCTCATTCATACCAATTAAATACAGAAGGGCATTGAGGTCAGGCCGTTTACCAAATTGTTCTTCTATCCTTTTGCGTACTTTAAACCATCTGTATTCAAAAGGTTCATTCATAACAGTGTATCAGATATTTTAGATAATTTCAGCTTAGGAATGAGTTTAGAAACCAAACTAAACACTCAACTATTTTATAAAACTAAATTTTATCTATGAAAAAAATTACAATTAGTTTATTAAGCGTGTTTTTTATAAGGTTTGTCTTAGCTCAGGGCAATCCTTCTGCGCTTACTCCTGTTGCTAATCTGAACCTAAGACCGGTAAATATAGAGGTGCCTTCGATATATGCAGCGCACTTTCCTGCTAATAAAATCGTTTATCTTCCGGATGGCTTTAAAGCAAAAGTCTTTTACGCTTCTCCTTTGCTGAGTAAACCGCGCTTTATCAGTTTTTCACCTCAGGGCGTACTGCATGTAGCTGATTACAACACAGGAAAAGTTATTGCATTACCAGACCTGAACAATGATGGTATTGCCGATACTGCTATTACTGCTGCCTCCGGGCTTGGAAATATTCACGATGTGAAGTTTTATGATGGCGCAATGTATGTTACACAAGAGAGAAGAGTTTATAAATGCATAGATGCGAACAATGATGGAGTATATGAGAATATCTCTGTCTTTATAGATACTATTGCAGAAGGAGCCACACAGCCGGGCGGAGGCCATCGCACGCGAACCATAGTTTTCGATTCTCTAAATCAAAAAGTTTATCTCTCCATAGGCTCATACTGCAATGTATGCAGAGAAACTTATCGTGCCATAATAGAACAATACAATATAGACGGAAGCGGCAAACGCACTTATGCAACGGGTATTCGCAATGCAGTAGGCATGGCGCTGCATCCAGTAACCAACCGTTTATGGGCTAACAACAACGGCAGCGATAATCAAGGCGATGACATACCTCCTGAATGGATTGACCTGATTCGCGATGGAGGATTTTATGGATATCCATTTGCTCACTCCCACCAGGTATGGTTCGACTTCGATAAAGGCGCTGACTACAAAGCTTTGAAACCTATTACAAAAGCAGATAGTATGCTGGTAGCTAAAATGCTGCCACCGGCCGCACTTATAGAAGCGCACGCTGCTCCTATGGCGATGGTTTTTTTAAATCAAAGCTTTTCCTCTTTGTACCGCAACGGAATTTTGATGGCATTAAGAGGTTCATGGAACAGTTCGGTGTATAGAGGATATAAATTAATTTATCTCGATTTAACCGATGAAAATGATACAACTGTAAATTACGTAGCCAATTTCTGCACGGGCTTTCTCACCGATTCGTTGGCAGGCATTCGCTGGGCACGGCCGGTAGGCTTGGCATTAGATGCAAACGGAAATATTTACTTGACCTCTGATGACTTGAACCGCTTTGTGCTTCTTATTTACCACGATCGTTCAACAGGGTCTAAGGATAATTCAGAAGAAAAAATTTTTGATGTAAAACTGTTTCCCAATCCTCTGTTTAATACATCATTAAGTATTGCGCTCCATAGTTCCTTAGATTATTCTTGTACCCTTACTTTAAGAGATATTTCATCCAGAGAAATTTTTGCAGAAGAGATAAATGTTCGCGCAGGTAAAAACCTCTTTTCCTTCGACCTAGAAACACTAAAAAGTGGAATTTATTTTGCTTTTATTGGCAATCAATGTATCGGAAAAATAATCAGAAACTAAATTTCATACATCATTGAAATACTTAAAGAAATAGAAACATTTGTTAATTAAAAAAGCTTTGGCCGACTTAATCGAATAAGTCGGTTATCTCAATAAACTTTTAGAACATTATAAAATAGAAACCTTGAACCTGGAAGTTGCTCGATAAAAATTAATATGTATTAAACTATCAGGTTGTATTTTAAGAACTGTGAGCTTTCGCTTTTAACCGATGTATGAAGTCCAATAAGAAACCGGAACAGGTATTTAGTAATAGTTCAGCGCAACCTCTTCTGCAAGATTTGTAAGTACTTTTTCCACTTCATCAGTGAGAGGCTGGCGACAGGCTTTCAAAACCTCAGGAAAGCGTGTTTCCAACTGGGTAAGATAATCTCTTTCAAAATCGCGTATTTTACTTACCGGCACATTTTTTGCTAGGTTTTTCGTACCTACGTACAAAATAGCTATTTGCTTTTCCACCGGATATGGAGTAAACTGAGGCTGTTTAAGAATTTCTACATTTCTTGCTCCTTTATCAAGTACAGCTTTAGTAGCAGGGTCAAGGTCGGAACCAAACTTACTAAATGCCTCTAACTCGCGGTATTGTGCCTGATCGAGTTTTAGCGTTCCAGCTACCTTTTTCATAGCTTTAATCTGTGCGTTTCCACCCACCCGGCTCACGCTGATACCAACATTGATGGCCGGCCGCACCCCTGAGTTAAAAAGACCGGATTCAAGGAAAATCTGGCCGTCTGTAATAGATATCACATTTGTCGGGATGTATGCAGAAACATCTCCTGCCTGCGTTTCGATGATGGGTAGCGCAGTAAGCGATCCGCCTCCTTTTACGAGATGGCGGATACTTTCAGGAATGTCGTTCATTTGCCTAGCCACTTCATCGCTGGCATTTATCTTTGCGGCACGTTCAAGCAAACG
>JAVQWQ010000044.1:0-16291 GCA_033578915.1 Chitinophagales bacterium
ATGAGCCAATACAATCCTTCATAATCAGATGAAAGATTTTTGAAGTAAAAGTCCCATCCTCCCTTGTGACCCTCTAATGCTTGCCAAATATGTTTTGCATTGAAAGACATCTCATAAAGAAATTCATCGGGAAAACGCAAGTAACAATAGAGCTGCCAAGGAATAACAATCAGTGAAACAATAAACAGAGAAATCAAGAAAGGTACGCCTACTTTTCTACTCAATAGATCCTTTTTTATAAAGAGATGCAGCACAACGAATGGCACAAATACCAACAAACCAACAAGCCACTTTACAAGGATGGCGCAGCCAACTGCCAGGCCCATAACATAAAGCCATATTGCTTTCCCCAAAAACTCAAACTCTAGCCAACATGCAAATGATGCTGTAACAAAAAACAAGAAAGCAATGTTGTTGTGGTCAACCAAAAAGATGCCACTCATGTTTTGAAGATAGGTGTAATGACTAGAAATAAGCAATGCAGTGATAAAGGCGGCACGATGATTGCTGAGCAGCCCGGCGACCCTATACATCATAAGAACCATTGTTGATACCATGACTAATGAAGGAAGCCTGACGGCTTTCTCAGTTACTCCGAATAGTTTAATACTAAGTGATATTAACCAAAGAAACAAAGGCTGCTTGTGAATCCAAGTGTGATTGCCGGACCAGTCCCTAAAATCATAAGGGAGCAAAGGCGTTTTGTACAAAGTGGGATGAAGTAAGTCGAATGTAAGGTTTTTTGCAACAAAGTACGTGGTATATTTCATCCCATAGCGAATTCAGTAGACCTATGCCCAATCGTATTCCAGAGAGTGATGCTGCAAATAAAAATAGTATGGCTAAAAATCTAGAATACTGAGCAACTCAAACACACATAGCCAGCGACAAAAAATAAACACTCAACACAAGCAAATCTGTTATGGCCACTTTTATTTGAGCAAATTATAGATAAAAAAGCTAAAACATAATCAAAGTATTAAAGCTCTTTTTTGGATTTTAAGGTAGCAAGTAGAGAATGTAAGCAACTTTCTTAATAATAATAGTGCTTTAAGGCTTGAGTTTTGAACTATGTAAGGCAAGACAATAACAAAAGAAAAAGCAAAACCAATTGAATACAATTATATCTCGTTTTTAGGCCCACTTATCATACGCTGACTCAGTCATGGATTCAAAAGTTATTGCTCATCTAATTTGTTTACTGTCAGAGGCCGTGAAAATACTTTGTCCCACAACTAATCTGAACTGCTCTAATTATCATTATTATCCTCAATAGCCCTATAAAATACAAAAGGCATTGACCCAATCGGGTATCATTCACCCAAATAAATCTAATTGTTAAGATTACATTATAGCATTGCCCAGACAAACCCCTTGATTAAATAAGCCTCCGCTGAACGATTATTTCTAATAAGAGATTTCTTTTTTAATCACTATGCTGTTGATAATACAAAGCATCGATTCTTGAATTATTTTGATTTCAACTAACCATTGATAACATTATTCAAGCACGAATTAATAATTTTTTATATGTTTGATGCTTTAATAAATTAAAAATTTAAATATGCTCAACCAAATTATCAATCTAGTTCAGGAAAACGCCCAAGACCTTATTGTAAAAAATCCGAATGTTCCCAATCAGTTTAATGACGCTGCCATCGAAGAGGCTGGTAACTTAATACAGAGCAACTTGATGCAAGCTGTTGGCAAAGGCCAATTGGAAGAAGTTTTAGGTTTGTTCGGTAACTCTCAGGGCTTAACAAATAATCCCATCGTACAAAATATTATCGGGCAGTTTGCCGCTTCGCTGGGTAGTAAGTTTGGTGTAAACAGTGCGCAGGCTCAGCAAATAGCAGCTCAGCTAATTCCGCAAATACTTAACGCTTTCGTAAGCAAAACCAACAACCCCAACGATAATTCGTTTAATATTAACGATATTATGGGACAGTTGGGTGCCGGTAATAAAGGCATTGATTATGGCAGTATTATTGGCCAACTACAACAAGGCGGTAAGGTGGACTTTGGCGCTTTAGCCAGCCAGGTAATCAGCGGCAATAAAAGCGGTGGCTTACTAGGCGGACTACTCGGGGGGTTATTTAAAAAGTAATAACCTAATTACTATACTTAAATAAGCGTGTACGCACCCCAAATTTAGTGCAGATTGATACTATAATTTCGAAAAGAAAACAGTTGGGTTAAATCCGGTTGCTTTTCTATCTATTATTTTGGTATTAACAAACATAGCTAATGATTTAAATGGTTCCACCTTTTTGGGAGCAGTACTACTTGTTATGTGTTAAGGTTAATCAAGGATTTGCTGGTTGTTATAATGATTCATCTACTGTTCTGTTGCACAACCACTCAATGCTGAAACTACATATGAGTAAATAATCTTAATCGTTCGATTGAATTGATGGATATTGACCAACATGACACAATAATTACAACTTAAAAAACCATAAAAAATATTCAAAAAGCATCTATAAGATAATCTCAAATAAAGATCTCTCGAGGTCTTATGAATCGTGGCTGCCTAACCACAAACCATCATTTCAAAATCGGGTGAGGGATGCGAAGGGCGCGAGCGTAGCGAAGCGGCCGCGACCGCGCTACCTGATCGCTGAGCTTGTCGAAGCGCAGCGCGGTCGCGGCGGAAGCGACAGCGTACCCCGGAGCAGCCCGGCCTCTGCGGCCGAGACCCTGAGCGAAGCGAAGGCCGAGGCCGCAGAGGACACCTCCAAAAATTATAAGTAAATTCTTTTGTTTTTAGATGATATCGAAGCTATGCATATTTGGTGGCCGCAGATACAACATCATGAACGTAATCACGAGGCGCGAATGATTGTTTGCGTTTAGCATCAAACCATATCCAGCTCAGATTGGCAAGAACTATCATGGCTCCTGCCTGATGTGCAACTCCCCAGAAAACGGGAATTCGCCCCACACAGCTTAGCACCGTAATGATTCCAATGGCTATCTGAAGCAACAAAGACAGGTTGAACGTTTTTACAGATATGGGAAGATTGCGCCAGGAGTGTTTTTTGATTTCGTAAATATTCCAGGCGATAGTGACCAGTAACAGCGAATAGGCAATGGTGCGATGCGTGAATTGAATGAAAGTGCGCCCCCAGTAGTCGGCAGCGTTGTATTGCATGAATGCGTTCCATGAGAATTTTTCTTTGAGGAGGGCTGAGGGAAAAAATTCTCTTAGCATCAACGGCCAGGTTGGGTAGGACAGGCCTGCTTTCATGCCGCTTACGATACCTCCTGCAAAAACTTGTAACAAGGCGAGGCCGGTAACAGCGCTCAAAAAAGCGGTATTGGGTTTTACAGCAGTTGTAGGTTGGATATTTGAAAAAGTTACGCTAAGTGCAAGCCAGGGTGAGATACATAAACATCGTCAAAGCAAGCAAAAGATGAATGCTCGGGATTGGAAATCGGTGGAACGTACATACCGGAGAGGCCGCTGCGAACCATTATCCATCCATACACTCCGATGCAACCGCCCCAGATGAAGAGCACAGAAATCTTTCGGAAAAATTCTTTGTTGAACCATCTCTTCCAAAGGAAAAAAGAGAAAGGAATGATAAAGGCGATACCCATGAATCGCGCCCAAAAGCGATGAAAATATTCCCAGAAATAAATCCACTTGAATTCGCCAAGGGTCATATCCTGATTGAGCATTTTGAACTGGGTGATTTTTTTGTATAGATTAAATTCCATTTGCCATTCTTCTTCATTCAATGGAGGAATGATTCCTTTGATAGGTTTCCATTCGGTGATGGATAAGCCGGATTCGGTAAGGCGTGTTACTCCTCCTATGATAACCTGGAAAAAAACCATACCGCAGCCTGCAAAAAGCCAAATTCCTATCCATTTTCTCGCTCTGGCATTCATTATCGGTTTGTTTTTGCTAATATTGATTTTTAAGCAAATCAAAATTCAAAAAGTTATATGCAGTAATTTTTTTGACTAAAGCAATCTGACATGCGTCTGCAACCAGCACTTTTTAAGTATTTTGTGAATGCAACAAGATATTCAAGAGCAAAGTTTATCGCGATTTTTGCCTTACAGTTTTTTTTAATTATTCCCGGAGCGGGGCAGGCAATTTTCAAGGGCAAGGTTTGCGAAGACAGTGCAGGCAGGTCTCCTTTGTTTCATGCTACGGTGTATGTGCTGGAAAACGGTGTTGAAGTTTTGAAACTGAGGAGTGATTTTGACGGCAGCTTCGCATTTAAAACTGTTCCAAAGTCTTTCTATTCCATAAAGACAACGTATCCCGGATGCAAGGCCATCTCTGTTGAATTTGAAACGGACAAGAAAGGTAACCCCAGCAGAAATAACATCTTGTTTGTGATGAAACGCGATGGTTTGAGGCTTGTTGGCCGACTTTTGGATGCTAAAACTCTCTTGCCAATAGAGAGAGCAGAATTGGTGCTCAGAGATATACAAACCAGGGAGGAAACGCGGCACCTTACCGGAAAAGACGGGGCTTACAACCTTAAGCTGAATTACGAAACAAACTATCGCGTAAGTGTTGACAAACGATCGCCGGGAATACTGAACCGTTATCAAGATACTGTGTTTTTCATTTCAACTATTGGATTTAACCAACCTCTCGACTATCCACTTGATATTTATTTACGCCCGGCTCTGCAATTTACAAACAGGTATGAGTATTACCCGTTACCGGACAAGCCTGCCACAAAACCCATAGTTGAGGTTGGGCCTACCGTTCAGAACAACACTGTAAGTAAGTCTGGTGAATCTTTCAAAGACGGGAAAAAAATAGCTGAATCGAAAGAAGATAAAGAGCAGAAAACACCTACAATCACAAAAAATAATTCAAATCAATCGGCCGATAGTTCGAAGCTTAAAGAATTATCTCTGAAATTGGATATTAATCGCGATAAAAAAGCAAAGAATGAAAAAAATGATGAAAGGGACTTTGGGAGCACAACCGACAGCATAAAAAAGAAGACATTAAAGGAGCGAAAAACTGAATCTGATAAGCCGTTGAAAGATTCTACATCAGTTGCTGCAAAAAAAGTCAGGGAAGAAATTGCAGACAGTTCAAAGAACCCTGTGAACCAATCAAAAACTGTAACCGACAATAAATTGAAACCCGGAAAAAAAATTACTGAAAGTGAGAAAGTTATCAAAACTATTGAAGCTAATAATGAAACAGATAAAAAAAATTCCAGGAAATTTCCTTCCGCAATTATCTATTTTGCTGCTAACACCACCTTTATTTCTCAAGAAAACAAAGATAAACTAAAAGCTTTAGCAGAGCGGCTGAAAAACGACAGCAAGTTAAAATTAATCCTTCATGCGCACAGCGGAAAAGATGAGAGTGTTGACCATGAATTTTTATGTAAAACACGACTTAAAGCAGCGCAGCTTTTTTTCATGCAAAATGGCGTGGACGCTCAACGCATGGAATTGCAGGTAAAAGGCACAGAGCGCCAGATATTTGAATGTCCGCACAAAGAAGGATGCCCGGAAGAAAAAATGCTTCTCAACCGCAGGATTGAGATTTACGTTGAGTGAGAGGTAAGATAAAATTCTAAGAAAAAAAAAACAGTTGCTCCCCATACAGAGCAACTGCTTTTGAATGTTCAATTTTTAATTTTAGTTAACCTTGATTTCGACTGCGCCTTTCACCTTTTCTTCTTCAGGCTTGGGCAGGATTACTTTAAGAATCCCGTTCTCGTAACAAGCAGTAATTTTAGTGCTATCAATTTTCTTCGGCAAGGTAAAGCTTCTGGTAAAGGATTGATAACGAAACTCTCTTCTTGTGTACTTTTCGTTATCAATATTCTCCTTCTCCTCGTTTACCGTACCGCTGATAGTGAGGATGTTATCTTCCACCTTAACCGAAAAGTTTTCTTTGTTGAAACCGGGCGCAGCCACTTCTATTTGGTAACTCTCGTTGGTGTCTTTAATGTTTACCATTGGCAAGTTACCAAACCACTCGCGGTTAAAGATGGAAGGAAACTCATCATTAAAAAAGCTTTCAATAATGCTTGAAAAACGCGGATTACTGTTTACAAATGGACGTATGCTTAATGTTGTCATAGTTATAAATTTTTTGGGTTAAACAATCACTTATCTATTGTTCAACTCATGTTCCAAACGATGAATTGCTGAAAAAATTTCAGTAAAGTAGAGCTTGTAAAGACAAATAAACAGATACCAGATAGATAACCTGAAAAATTAGCGCAATGTGCTTTGCAGAAGTTTAAGAAATTCGTTTCGGGTGGCCATGTTCTCAAAAGCTCCTATATAAGCAGATGTAGTTGTAACTGAATTTTGTTTTTGCACCCCTCTCATCATCATACACAAGTGTTGAGCTTCGATAACAACTGCTACACCTTGTGGCTTCAACACATCGTTAATGCAATCTCTTATCTGAATGGTAAGCCGCTCCTGAACCTGCAGCCGTCTGGCATACACATCTACCACACGGGCAAACTTGCTCAGGCCTGCAATCCTACCATCGGGAATATAAGCAATGTGTGCTTTGCCGAAAAAAGGCAATAAGTGGTGCTCACATAAAGAGAATATTTCGATGTCTTTAATCAGGATGATTTCACTGTGGCTTTCGTGAAATATAGCGCTGGCAAGTATTTCATGCGCATTCATGTAATATCCCTGAGTAAGAAAATGCAATGCTTTGGAAGCACGCAAAGGTGTTTTTTGAAGTCCTTCGCGCGAAGTGTCTTCGCCAACGCAGCTTAGGAGCTCTTCATATAGTTCTTTAGCACGTTCTATAGAATTTGGATCAAAGCTTTCGTGCTTTTGATAATTCATTCGTTTTACTAATACTTGCCGCACAAGATATAAATTTGTTTATAAAACAAGGTCGCTTATCAATAGTTCGCTTTTTGTCTGAAAAATTTAGTTTCGATGTAATTTCAAATTAAGAGTATTAAAGGTTGGCCCTGTTATTTCTATTCTTTGGTAAAAAGCAAAGTTTGATTACCACTTTTCAAAACGTAATTGCCTTTAGCAAGACCAACAAGGGAAATTGACTTCTGCTCGCTTTTCAACACCAGCTTTCCGAAGAGATCGAAAATTTCATAAATATGGCTGCCATCGCTTTCTATAGTAAGGGCATCTGTGGCGGGATTTGGGTAAACTCTTATTGTCGGTAAGTTAATATCTGCATTATGTAATGTACAGGTGGTATCTATGCGATTCACATTTTCTGTATAAAACGGAGGCCTGTCGTCGGGCTGTTTCAAGGTAATTTTAACGTTGCAAAGAGAAATATTTTTTATGTGCCGGATGAAAATACCATAGGCGGGTAGGGTATCGCCAAATAGATCATGTTCAGGCCTTTTATTTTCATTCTCAGGAATATAAACGTTTGTCACATTACCCATGCCACCCGGTACTGTAAGACTCACATTCTCCAGTATAATATTTTCAGGCTGATGCCCAGGTATTCCGGTGATGTGAGAAGTAATATTGGATGTAGCTGTAGCAACGATATTTTTCAACCGGATATTTTTCACATAACCAACCCCAGGTGTAGGTGCATTGGGTTCATGTTTACGTGCCATATTGCCAAGACGGATTACAATAGGGGTGATTGCTTCCAATTGGATATTTTCTATGGTAACACCATCCATACCGCCTCCATCTACAATGGCTAAATTTATACCACACTTGGCATCGAGATTGAGCGGCCCGCGTGTGCTTTTCTTTACGACACAATCGTGGATATATATATTTTTAAAAAAACCTTGCGTTTCAGTGCCTATTTTAATCGCTCTTGAGTAAGTAGCGAGCGTACAGTTGCGAACCTCAACATTAGCACAAGAGCGGGTAGAGGTGCCTTTAAGCACAATAGGATCGTTATTACTGTCCACGTTGCAGTTTTCCACCAACACATTAGAGCACAAATCGAGGTTTATTCCATCCTGATTTCCATAGCAATGATTGGTAATGGTCAGGTTGCGGATGGTTACGGTGTCGAGTAGGCAATTATGCATCATCCAAAAAGCCGAGTTGATAAGCGTAAGATCTTCGTAGCGCACATGCCTGGAATCGTATATTCTAAAGCCATAGGCTCTATTGCTGCTATTTACAAAGACAGGCGCTAAGCCATTGAAATCAATAGTGCCTTTTCCGGTGAATGCAATATGATGTACTCCTTCGGCGTAGATAAGACTGCGTTGGACGTAATTATCTGTATAGTTCCTTATTGCAGGGGTAATTTGAGGATACTCGCTGAGGTTGCTGCTGCCCTTGAGTATTGCTCCGGAATCTATTCGAAGCTCAACATTGCTTTTCATGCGAATAGTACCGGTAACAAAAACACCTTTCGGCACCAAAACCACTCCACCCCCCTTTTGATGACAAGTATCAATAGCCTTTTGTATGGCTGATGTATTGACAGTAACGCTGTCGCCAATTGCTCCAAATTGAACTATGTTGTAAATCTGAGCTTGCACGATATGTATATAAAATGCCGAAGAAAACATAATAAAAAGAATGCGCATGAGGCAAGTTTTAGTTAAACAAAAGAATACTTTTAGATTTAAGATTGTGTAAAGAGGGCTGAAGAATCGTATCAAAAGTAACCAAACTGCCTAAGTGCTCCACTGCGGCTGCGCCATTTTTCTTTTACCTTAACCCTTAGTTTGAGTACTGCCTTTTTGCCGGTAATTGCTTCTATGTGTAATCTTGCGTCCTTGCCTATTTTGGTTAATGCACTGCCTGCTTTGCCGATAAGAATAGGCTTTTGCGATTCGCGTTCAACATAGATAGTGCATGTAATAAAATCTGTATCCGGCGTTTCTTTATATTCTTCAACAACTACTTCTGTACAGTATGGAATTTCTTGCTGGAAATGCAAAAAAATTTTTTCTCTAACAATTTCTGATACAAAAAAACGCATGGGCCTATCGGTTATTTCATCTTTTGAGAAGAAAGGCGGTGAGAAAGGAAGCTTTTCTAAAATCAGAGAAAGCAATTGATCAATTCCAATGTTTTTTTCTGCAGATATGGCTATGAAAGAGGCTTCTGGCAATTGAGCCTTCCATCGGATGCGGTAATTTTCAATTGATTCTTTGGATATGAGATCAATTTTATTCAAAGCGATAATGCATTTATCTCCGAATTTTTCTGCTGCCTTCATTATTGGATTGTCGTCTTTTTCTTCTAATGTTGGTTCTATTATCCAGAGCAATACATCGGCGTCCTGTAAGGCTTCGTCAATAACTGCATTCATGCGTTCATGTAGTTTATAAGCGGGCTTTTGCACATAGCCCGGAGTATCGCTAAACACAATCTGGTAATTTTCTCCGTTCAGAAAACCTAATATGCGATGGCGTGTAGTCTGTGCCTTTGGGGTAATGATAGATAATCTGTGGCCAATGAGCCGGTTGAGCAAAGTGCTTTTTCCTACATTGGGGTAACCCACAATGTTCACATATCCGGCTTTGTGCTGAGATGGCACTGTAGTGTAGTATGAATTACTTTGTTTCAAGTGTTGAAGTGATTATCTTTTTTTATAGTCGGGAGGATAAACACCGGATTTTGTTTTACCTGCTTTTGGAATGCCTTGTGGAGCAGGGTTATCGCTGTAGGCAGGGCATGGCATTTTCGCGCTTTTGCAAGCCTGGATTGAGAATATCAAAAGTAATACAATTAAGCTATAAAGATTCTTGTATCTCATTATAGCAAAAGTATATAAAAACTAATAGTATTCTTTGAACTGTTTGAATTTTATGAGGTTAAGACTGGTTGGATAAGTGTGTATTGCGCTCACACCTTGTGGAAGGCTCAGTGCAGACAGTAAAGCGACTAAGTCCTTGCTGCAAGAAAACTTCAGTGGTTGGGCGACCCGGATTTTATAAGCCATATCTTACAATACGGGTGAGGGATGCGGAGGGCGCGAGCGAAGCGGAGCGGCCGCGACCGCGCCTCTGGCGCAGTTGGCGGAAGCAGCAGCGTACCCCGTAGCAGCCCGGCCTCTGCGGCCGCGGCCGCAGAGGACACCCCCATGATTATTTTATTACAAAGTTTTATCAGCTTAACAACCAAACAGATGATACTATATCAGGAAAAAACTTTATCAGGTGTTTTTCATGCTTATTAAATTTTACGTGTATTTTACAAACCTTTAGGTGAGACTGCGTATTTTTATATGCAGTTTATGAAAAGAATTCTTTCGAATCCCTTTACTATTTTTTACATTGTTTTTGCTTATGTGATTTCATTTTCTGTGTGGTGGGCAATCTTGTTGTTTAATAAGAACGAAACGGCATATCGCGAAAAACTATTACTCGACAAGATTCAATATGTGAAAGAGCGGGGAACGGAGCAGGGTTTCGCTGAATCGACTCAATACAAAAAAAATTTCAGTAAATACAGAAGGCAAAAGATAATGATTGTTGCCGAAGGTGCTGTATTTATTACTTTGCTGGTGATAGGACTTATTCAGGTACGTAGAGTTTTTGCAAAAGAAATTGCACTTGCAGCCATGCAGCGCAACTTTATGCTATCGGTAACGCATGAACTTAAATCGCCTTTGTCTGCCATCAAAGCATCGCTACAAACTTTTCAAAAGGCTAACTTAGATCCTGAACGCAAACAACGCCTGATAGACAACTCGATGGGCGACATTCAGAGGTTAGAAAACCTGGTGGATAATATTCTTTTTGCGGCAAAGATTGACCGCGGTTCGCACGGACTTTCGAGCGAGTTAATCAACGTTAGCCAAATTGTGGAAAGCGCCGCGAAAAACTTTATTAACAACAAGAAGAATATTAAATTAATTTGCAATGTAGAGCCTGACATCATACTGAAAACCGATGCACTGGGATTTGCTTCTATTGTAGTAAACCTTATTGAGAATGCAATTAAATACTCTCCTGAAAACAGTGAAATTGATGTTGTGCTGAAAAAGGGGGATGAAAAAGTTTGCCTACGCGTGGCTGATTACGGCATCGGTATCCCCGACCATGAAAAAAACAAAATATTCGAGAAATTTTACAGAGTCGGAAATGAAGAAACACGAAAAACCAAAGGTACAGGCCTTGGACTATATATTGTAAAAAGATTTGTTGAGCTCTTCGGTGGCCGCATTATGGTGAAAGACAACAATCCCCGCGGCACAGTGTTTGAGCTTGAGTTTAAAAGTGCTTAGTCAATAGGGAGAGATCAAACAACAGCGCGATATTTTTTGATAATCCTACATATACGATTTTTACATGCTCTTTAAAAAGTAATTTTGACCAATCGCAGTTGGTTGCGAAGATAGCTCGGTATTACAGCTTCGTTGGGAGAAACTTGTTTTCCTGCTTTTGGCAGTAACATGACATCTTTTGCTTCCTGGTTCATTATCAATGAAGAACTTACTTTTCCATCGCTGGCAAGGACATACTCGCGAAGGGACGCGGCAGTAGTTATTTCGTCTATGTATAGAAACCGCAGCTTACTTCGCTCATTCATAAGCAAAAAAGAGGAATATATGCCATTATCCTCTTCACTGCTTTGTTTCTTTCTTAAAATAGCTTTCCATTCTGCCTGTCCTTGCGGAGAGAGGCTAAAAACAATAATGTCGTTGAACTGAAAATAATTGATGCGTTGAATAGAGTTGAAAGTTGGCGAGAACTGCGAGTTGAACATCGTCTCACGGATGTCTTTGATAAGCGACTCTGCAATAATTGCTATACCACCATCATAGCGCAGTATAGTTTTCTTTATCGCGAAGGTATATAAACGCGGCTCCTGATTCAACTTACCGGTGAGCTCCTGAATAAATGCCGGATCAAACGAATGATAGTGCAGCTTTCGGATAGTTCCTGAATCGGCATCCATGACAGTATAAAAGAAACCTTGTGCTGCAGGCTCATTGGAAGGATTGTCATCGTCAAAAAAACCGGCAAGAACGACCGAATTGTTTACATTGTCTGTTTCAAAATAAAATTCTCCGAATAGATTGCGATCTACTTTCAGTTGCGTTTCGTATGCGTCCTCAACTCCGTTTAAAATTTTATAGACAGTGAAAGTTTCTTGAGCATGGCGATAGTGTTTTTCCTTATTATTTAAAAACACTGCGTATGTATTGCCATTATTGTCAATAGCAATTTTGGCTGTTTCCATTTCGGTATCGGGCCTGTTAAGTAAAAGCTTTCTGGAATACAGCTTCTGTAAAGCTCTGTCCACACACAAGAATTGTATGCTCTCCAGCTTATCCCCTTTGAAGTAGGGATAATAAAATACTGTGTATTGTTGGTTGAGCGACTGCTTTACGCGCAAGTTTACATTTACAAAATCAGGCCTATCGATGATGCTGTCTAACAACACCGGCCTTCCGTTTTCAATAAAATGGCTACTTAAAGGTTGCCCCAGCAAGGCACATCCTCTCTTATCACCTGTGAGATAAAAAACAGTTACGCCCGACTTGTTCAGTTGAACAAATTGTAGTAAACCGGTTTGATTTTTGAATTCAATCGTTTTGCTGGTAATTAGTTTGAGGTCATTTCCGAAAGATTGAAGGATATCAACTGTTCCATATAGCCTTACAATATACCCATCTTGGTTTTTTCCTAACACCTTAAAACGCGATGCTTTGGAAGTGAGTTTTATAGGCGGAGAAATGTCTATCACCGGCTGATTAGCCTGCTGAGCTACTAAAGCATTGCCAAAAAACATCGCAACATAAAATACATATATATATGTTTTCATCTACGGCAAATCGGAATTTTCTACTTTAAGCCAATCTTCTGTAAAAGTAAGGTCTTTATAATAAACTATTTTCCATTCGCCTTTACAATACTCAAGAGCCGTAAGATTTTCTACCCAATCTCCTGAATTCAGGTACGTGACAGAGCCTTTTTCAGTAACGATCTCTTTTATTCCCGGCATGTGTGAATGACCGTTAACTACCACGTCATATCCGTTTTCAATAGCAATTTCAGCTGCCGTTCTCTCATAGTCTTTCAATTTTTTAACCCCCCTTTTTGTAGCTCTTTTGATGCGTTGGCTGAATGAGGACTTTTCTCGTCCTAAAAGATCAAGAAAAAAATTAACCAACTTATTCAGCAAAATCAACAATTCATAACCTGTGCTACCTAACTTGGCCAACCATTTGCTTCCACGAATAGAAACATCAAATATGTCTCCATGAAAAAACCAGTGTTTTTTCCCATCCAGTTCAAGCACCAACTTATCGTCCAGCACAAAGTTTCCCAGATGCAAGCCGCTGTATTTGCGCAAAAGTTCATCGTGATTACCGGTAAGATAATACACCTTTTTGCCATCACTCACATATTTGAAAATGCGCTGAAGTACGCGTGAATGGGATGAGGGAAAATAGTAAGTCCGAAATTGCCATATATCAATAATGTCTCCGTTTAATATAAGAATATCAGGGTCAATGCTGCGAAGGTATTTTACCAATTCTTTCGCCCTGCAACCTACAAAACCAAGATGCACATCAGAAATGACACAAATTTCAACCTTTCGCTTCATCAAATCGTCTAAATGTCAAAAATTATATAGTGTAAAGTTATGTGAGAATTGAGTTAAAGTTGATAAACATTCATGTTTCTCACAATAAAAAGTGGAAAACTAATGTTTGAGATATTGCTGTTGTTACTAATTTTTGAAACATGGAAGTTGTTTTAAATGACTTGATAGATAAAATTGCAGACATAAAATATATGCCTGAAGACGTGCTGAAAGACTCACTATTGATAGAACAAAGAAAAGACAAAATCAGGCTCGCTTCAATTTTAGGAACAAATTACGGAAAAAAAACAAGGTTAAAGTTAGTAACTGACAGTGAAACTGTCCTTCTGGAAGAGGCTATTTTTGCCTTTGATAATCAATATGTCTATTTAAAAGGAGGCGTGAAGATACCCATCAGGGCTATTGAAGAAGTCAAACTATACTAAGAAACTTTTTCTGCGATTTAGCGTAAAGTTAATCGAACCTAATAAAATCACTATGGTAACAACGGCTTCTCTGATAGAAAAAGAACAAGTCAGAAACTGTGTTTTCACCCCAACCTCTAAAAGCCTCAATCAGGAACAAATCAACATCATCCACGCCAAGCTCTACAAAGCAATGATTCTTGGCAATACTTGCAGAACCAAGGTTAAAATTCACTTCACCACTACAGAGGGGCTTAAAATAGTTGACACGACAGTGTGGGCATATACTGAAAATTACATCCTGATAAAGGGAGGCGTATTTATCCCAACTGAGTCTGTAATTGAAGTGGACGGTGTGTAATTAATCTTTTAGTGATAATATTATTATGCTGCCTCAGGATAGGTTTTTCTAACTTAAACTGAGAAGATCCTCGCCTCCAATTATTCGTATTAATTATTTTAATTTTTTTCAACGTTAATCAATAGTTAAATAATCAAACTGGCAGTGTTGTTTCAGTTTTGTTGAACTATTTTATTCTATTATTGTTTCAAAAATTGCACAAATGCGTTTGAATGAAGAGATAAAAGCGCTTCAAAGTTTTTTAAACGCAAAGAATGATAAGAAGAAAAAAAAGCAAAAAGCAAAAAATAAAAAGAAACAGAGTAAGAAATCACAAAAAGATAAATAAGCTCTAATCCTCACATGAAGCGAATTATTGGAATACTGATTACATTTTCATCAGTATGCTTACATCTGAAAGCACAAACAGGAATCGTCAAAGGGAGAATCACCGAAAGCGGCAGCGGAAACCCCATTGAATTTGCGACCGTTGTTATAGAAGGTACTTCTATTGGAGCCCAAACAGATGATCAGGGAAATTTTATTATTCAAAATCTCCAACCCGGCCTTGTTAATATCAAAGTTTCGAGCGTAGGCTATAAAACGAAAACTATATTTGAAATTGAAGTTACCAACGGCAAACCTCAGGTACTTTACATCGAATTGGAGCCTTCTGCTTCGGAGCTTCAGGCCGTTGAAATCACCGCTTCTCCCTTTGCAAAAGTTGAAGAAAGCCCGGTAAGCCTGCGCTCCATAGGTACTAACGAGATACAGCGTTATCCGGGCGGTAATCGCGATATATCGAAAGTAATTCAATCGTTGCCGGGTGTTGGTTTTACCGCTTCTTTTCGCAACGACATCCTCATCCGCGGAGGCGGCCCCTCCGAAAACCGTTTCTATCTCGATGGCATAGAGATACCCAACATCAATCACTTTGCCACACAAGGAGCCGGCGGAGGGCCTGTTGGATTAATCAATGTGGACTTTATCAGAGAAGTGAATTTCTATAGCGGAGCATTCCCCTCCAATCGCGGAAACACGCTCAGCTCGGTGATGGACATCCGGCTGAAAGACGGCCGCGAAGATCGCTGGGGCGGCACGCTTACCCTCGGCAGCAGCGAACTGGCTGCTTCCATGGAATCGCCATTGAACAAGAAAAAAACGGCTACGCTAATTGCTTCGGTGCGTCACTCTTATTTACAGTTTCTCTTTCTTGCATTGCGGCTGCCTTTTCTACCCACTTACACCGATGCACAGTTTAAAATACGATGGAAAATTTCTCCAAAAGATGAGTTAGTCGTGCTCTCGCTTGGCGCGCTCGATCAGTTCAGGCTGAATCTCAAAGCCAACGAAACAGAGGCGCAACGCTTCTTGTTAGGCGTGCTGCCGGAACAAGGCCAATGGAATTACGCTATAGGCGCCAAGTACACCCGTTTTTTCAACAACAGCTATCTGCAGGTAGTAGCCAGCAGAAATATGCTCGACAATTTTTTCTTTAAACATCCGGACAATGACCGTTCGCGTCCGAAAATAGCCAACTATTCTTCGCAGGAAAGCGAAAACAAACTCAGAGTGGAACACACCGGAAGGGTCGCCAAATGGAAATACAACTATGGCATTAATTACGAATTTGCCAGATACTTTAACAGCAGTTCGTTTCAACGTGTCAATGTGGGCGATACAGTTCCGATACTTGTGAACTTCGAAAGTACGCTCACCATGCACAAATACGGCATATTTACGCAGTGGAGCCGCTCGTTTGCCAAAGACCGGCTCCTGTTTTCCGCAGGAATTCGCTTCGATGGCAACACCTACAACAACAGCATGATGAATTTACTCAATCAGTTCTCCCCGCGCATATCGCTTTCTTATGCCATATTGCCTTCTCTAAAAGTCAACTTCAACACCGGCTATTATCACCAGTTGCCGGCTTATACCGTGCTGGGTTTTCGCGACAACAGTAACAGGCTGGCTAATCGCGACAACCTCACGTATATGCGCAATGCCCACTTAGTGCTCGGAGCCGAATACACCTTCAAATGGAATGCGCGCCTAT
>JAVQWQ010000045.1:0-16131 GCA_033578915.1 Chitinophagales bacterium
AGGAACAACCGGTACCACCGGCAGCACAGCATCTGATCAGGCAAATAATTTAGCAGAGGTAAACATGGCCGATGTCGGTACTCCAAACAGCTTAAGTGTAACAGTACCCGACAACGGCTCTTGGTCCGGCTGGTTGACAGATTATTATCTTACCTCATCGAATGATGCTATAAGATTCAGAAAACATGGACGAGAAACATATCCGGGATACTACACGGTACGTTGGATAATGCGTATAAAGTAAGTAATAATCTGTTATTTGTCGGCAAAGTTTTTCACGATACTGTATTTGCACATTAAACTCACTATTTTCAGATAGTATTTACAGGTTCTGCTTGCGTTTGCACTATCGGTATTTCTAAATTTATTAAATTACTCAATTATGTCTTCTTAAAAATTAAAAAAGGTACTGACGTGTGGTGTTGAATGCTGTCATGCCAACCATTTATTTATAACTTTTGAAGTAGTAGCTTAGTTTCCCCAGTGAAATTTGCATTCGTAAATTTTCCTGATTATTTTTTGAAAATGTTTATGCGATAAAAGTGTACTTAGTTGTTAGAATAAAATTTATTGGTTAATAAGCTTATCGTAATGTGATTACGTAAAGGTCGCCTGTCACAGTCTGGCGATTCGGCAGGTTGTGTATTGAATTAATGTGGTCCACCATGTCTGCGCGCCTGCGGCACGTGTACGGAGAACACAATAATAACCAAAACGCAATAGTCTGTCGGACAACCTAAAGTCGCATGATCACTTTATTCAGATCGGGTGAGGGATGCGGAGGGCGCGAGCTTTAGCGAAGCGGCTGCGACCGCGCTGCGCTTCACCAGGCTCAGCGACCGGGCAGCGCGGTCGCGGCGGGAGCGATAGCGTACCCCGTAGCAGCCCGGCCTGTGCGGCCGAGACCCTGAGCGAAGCGAAGGCCGAGGCCGCAGAGGACACCCCTAAATCATTCATATCACTTTCTTTAACATGTGTACATTCAAAATTTCATTCTTATTGTTTAAATATCCTGACTTGTTTTTATTTTCAATATCTACTCTTAGCCTATGAAATTAAATAAACCAATTGCGGGTTATCACCTGTTGATGATACTTTCGGCTGTGGACAATGAGTTTTCTTTTAACGAAGATAACATCATTGCGGAATACATCTGCGAGCAGTTTCCCATAGCAGTGAATTTGGATCGGGAAACCGAGTTCCTGGCTTCTCTGCCTAAAGAAGAATATATGAAGCATTTTAAAAAAGCAATGGCAGATTTTTACAGTGACAGTACCGAGAAGGAGCGCCTCGATTTGCTGAATTTTGCCGTGAGGCTGGTGAAGGCATCTGAGCCGGTAACCAAAGAAGAAAATGTGTATCTGAACGAACTCTTTAATGAGTGGACTGAAACAGCTATCTAAGTTTGCTACATGCAGGTGAGCAAAGATGTTTTAAACTACTGCGCCGCAATATGGGCAGGTTTTGCTATTCTGTTGCTTCCTGTATTGCTTAAATACAAAGCTCCATACGGAAGGCATATTTCATTTGCGTGGGGTAAAACAATTTCCAACAGATTTGGATGGATTGTAATGGAAATTGTTAGTCCTTTGGTTTTGGTGTTGTGTTTTTTTTCTGGCTTCAATGGGAGCAACCTCTTTGCGCTTTCTTTAGTTGCGATATGGGTGATACATTATTTCCACAGAAGTGTAATTTTTCCTTTGTACATCAGAACAACTGGTAAACGTATCCCTATTGCCGTTGTAGGTATGGCTGTTTTTTTCAATGTAATCAACGGAAGTCTGAATGGTTTGTATTTAGGACATTTTCAAACGGAGTTTCCTCGCGAATGGCCGGGCATGTGCAGATTAATTTTGGGCTTTGCGCTGTTGATTGCGGGCGCTTACATTAATATTCGCAGCGATTATATCTTGATAAGATTAAGAAAGCCCGGTGAAACTTTGTATAAGATTCCTCAAGGTTTTCTATTTCGTTTTGTGAGTTGCCCAAATCATTTGGGTGAAATGATTGAGTGGGTTGGTTTTGCTATTATGGCTTGGAACTTGCCTGCGCTTTCTTTTGCAGTTTGGACAATTGCCAACCTGATGCCGCGGGCACTCCATCATCATTCGTGGTATAAAAAACATTTTCCGGATTACCCAAAAGAGCGCAAGGCTTTGTTTCCATTTTTAATTTAAAATTTAAATAATGAGCAAAGAACTTCCTTCACCTATGGGATTGTACCCAATGACCAAGCGAGTAGGTAATCTCTTGTTTGTATCGGGCATGGGCCCGCGCAGGCCAGGTACGGATGAAATTCCTGGGCTAAAAACAGATAAACACGGCAACTATCTTGAATTTGACTTTGAGGCGCAGGTGCATAGTGTGTTTGGTAATGTGAGGACGGCACTGGAACAGGCAGGCAGCCGCTGGGAGAATATTGTAGATGTTACCGTCTTTTTAGTAAATATGAAGCGCGATTTTCACACCTTCAACAGGCTGTATGCTGAATACTTTAAAGATGTTATGCCATGTCGGACAACTGTGGAAGTGAGCGCTCTGCCATCGGCTATTGCTATTGAGCTGAAAGTGATTGCTACGGTTTGAATTCAATGTTGGAATGGTATGATGAGGCTGAAATAACGAAATTAATAGCCTCTTATTTGAATTTTCTGTATAACAAATCGGTGTCATTTTTACATTTGGCACACGAGGCTAAATGAGCTGTTGTGAATAAAAGAAAAATCTTCAATGACCCTGTTTATGGCTTTATCACCATCCCTCATGAGTTGATCTTTGATTTGATTGAGCATCCCTACTTTCAGCGTTTGCGGCGCATCAAGCAGCTTGGCTTGAGCGAATATATTTACCCCGGAGCGTTGCATACGCGTTTTCACCATGCATTGGGCGCTTTTCATCTGCTTCGTAAAGCTATAGCAATATTGCAGGTTAAAGGCGTTGATATATCTGAAGAAGAAACTCTTGGCGCAAGTATTGCGGTTCTGCTGCACGATATTGGCCACGGGCCTTTTTCGCATACGCTGGAAAAAATATTGATTCCTGGAGTGTCTCATGAATACATCTCCCGTATATACCTCAGAAAATTAAATGAGGAATTCGGTCGCCAACTTGATTTGGCTATAAGCATCTTTGAAGGTACATATCGCAAAAAGTTTCTCAATAGCCTGGTTTCTTCTCAGCTTGACGTGGACAGGCTGGATTATTTAACCCGCGACAGTTTTTATACAGGGGTAAACGAAGGCATCATCAGCTATAACCGGATTATTGAAATGATGAATGTAAAAGATGGCGAATTGGTCATTGAACAAAAAGGAATCTATTCCATAGAAAAATTTATCATATCGCGCCGGCTCATGTACTGGCAGGTATATCTGCATAAAACCGTTCTTTGTGTGGAGTGGATGCTGATACGCGCATTAGAGCGCGCAAAATTTCTTTCAGCTCACGGAGAGATTCTGCCATGTTCGGAAGCATTGAATTATTTTCTGAAAAATCAGGTTAGCATAAATGATTTTGAAAACACTCATGAAGCTTTGATGTATTATTCTGAGTTGGATGATACTGATGTGATGGCGGCATTGAAAAACTGGAAAAAATCGCCGGACAAGGTTTTATCTTATTTATGTAATGCTATTTTGAACCGCAAACTCTTTAAGATAGAGTTAAGTAAAGAGCCTTTGCCACAGTCTAAAATTGATGAGATAAGAAAAAAAGTATCAGAGGTATTAGATATGAGCGAGGAAGAAGCTGCATGGCTGGTGATACAAGACTCTACCTACAACCACGCATACAACCCTCATCAGGAGCCTATTAAGATTTTAGACAGTCAGGGAAACATCTGCGATGCAGAAGAAGTTTCAGAACATCTCGAGGCGTCTGTTTTAAGCGAAAAGATCGTGAAATATTTTTGTTGCTACCCCAAAGCCCTGCAATCATTATAAATTAAAAGTTTGTCCCTACACCATTGAAATTCGCAGGGCGCTGGTCATCTACCAGTTGTCTTTTAATAAAGACAACATCTACGCTCCAGGTTTCGTTACTGGGGTTTTCGAGGTCGCCTTTAAACCACCAGGTTCCGTTGCGCGGATACATAGCAAAGCGCACGCTGCGCGTATCGGTGTTAGTATTGTTGGTAGGATAGATTCCTCCTACAAATGCAACCCAGTCGTTTGTATTTACCCCGGTATTACGGTCCGGATTATCGCAAGTACAATTGAACCTTCTAATTACAATGGGCTTGCTACCTGCCACAAAAATGTCTCCGTTTGCTTCTACACTCATTCGGTTTTGGTTGTTAGTAATAAATACCAGAGGACTGTTTCCGATATGGCCAAGCGTGTTGGAAGGGGCTCCGTTGTTGCCTCCAACTAACCATGCTGCCTGAGATGTAGTGAGTGTGCCCCCACCATCTGAAATAGAAGCTGTTCCCGAAGCATTGAAAGTGAAAGCCGTGTTAAAACTACCCGGAGCAGTTGGTCCGGTGGCGCCTGTCGCTCCCGGTGGTCCTGTGGCCCCTGTAACGCCTTGCGGGCCTTGGGCACCTGTAGCTCCAGTTTCGCCGGTTACACCCTGAGCGCCTGTGGGGCCTGTAGCGCCTGTTATGCCCTGAGGGCCTTGAGCTCCGGTGGCGCCTGTGTTCCCCGTTATGCCTTGTAAACCCTGAGCTCCGGTGGCGCCTGTTGGACCGGTAATACCTTGCGGGCCAGTAGTACCGGTTATTCCTTGTGCGCCGGTAGGACCGATATCTCCGGTTACACCTTGCGGGCCAGTAGCACCGGTTACTCCTTGTGCACCAGTAGCTCCGGTTACACCTGTGTTGCCTTGGGCACCCGTTGCGCCTGTGATACCCTGAGGGCCTGTGATTCCCTGTGCTCCGCTTGGCCCAGTGATTCCCGGATTTCCTGTTGGCCCTGTATTTCCCTGAGGGCCTGTGGGGCCTTGTGGCCCCGTAGGACCTGAATTTACCGGTAATGTGATGGTGTTACCATTAGATATGGATAGTTGATTTGTGGCAACATTGAAACTTAAGGTTTGTGCATCTGTGGGAAAGGGAACCCATTTGCTGCCGTCCCAAAAGAAGAAGAGGTTATCAACTGGGTCAAAAACCAGCAATCCTTTATCTGTTACCGATAAAGCAGTTGCTAAGGTTTGCCGCTGCTGCTGATTAAGCCGGGGAGCGAGGAAGCCTTTATCTTTTGACGGTGGATCTAAATCTAGTATTGCATTTGGATTGGGGTTACTTGTCCCGATTCCTACGTTGTTTTGTGCAAAAAGTGCAATTACAATGGAATTAAAAAGGAGCAAATACAACAGCGAATAAACCTTCATTACAATTTCAATTTAATTAGTTTTACAAATAAAGGTAGGCATATCGAGGAAGATACAAAATAATTAATGGAGTGGTTTAGAGGTTTTTTGTATTTTTCAAAACAACAACTTAGAGCAGTATTTGTCTTATTAATCCTTATTATTATCGCTGCACTTCTTCCTTATATTTTCGATTATTTTTTTCCTCCGCGTTTTGACTATAACGAGAAGATAAGTGAGCAGGCGATGTTGTTAGAACAACTTTTAGCTAAAAATAATGATACTTTAATTAATTCAAAAAATAATCCAAGAAATCGGGAAAAAGATGAATATAAAAGAGAGTCTATTGATTCCGGCAGGTTGTTTATGTTTGATCCAAACAAAATTGGAGCTAAGGAATGGGTTCAGTTAGGCTTTTCGCCAAAGCAAGCAGAAGCCATTGAGAAAATTAAGGGCAAAGGTTTTATTTTTTATAAACCTGAAGATTTGCGGAAAATTTATGTTATTGGCGAGGCGGGGTACGAAAGGTTAAAATCATATGTTCAGATAGAAAACAAAAGTCCAGATTTATTAAAGCATATTAATGAAAACAAAAGCCCCATATCCCTGCAAGCACATCAGTCCATAATAAATCTTAACACTGCAGACAGCGCTACCCTTGAGAAATTACCTGGCATAGGCCCGTATTTGGCGAGACGCATCTGTGCATTCCGTAATGCCTTGGGTGGTTTTGTCTCCGTTGAGCAACTAAAAGAAGTGAGAGGACTGCCCGATACAACTTTTCAGAAAATACGAAGCAGGCTATTTGTAGGAGAAACAACTATTAGAAAATTAAATATTAACACGCTACCTGTAGATTCCTTAGCCGCTCACCCGTACATATCACAACGCCAGGCACAACAAATAATTGCATTTCGCAACATGCATGGAAAATTTTCGAAACCACAAGACATTCAAAAAGCGGTTGTGATGCCAGACTCGGTTTTTGAAAAACTGCAACGTTATTTGACGACAGAATAGGTAATTCTTTTTCAATCTTGTCTCTTTGATTGAAAAATTTTACTTTCGCGTGCTTTTAAAAAAAGCGGGCGTGGTGAAATTGGTAGACATACTTGACTTAGGATCAAGCGCCTAACGGCATGGGGGTTCGAGTCCCTCCGCCCGCACTCAATCATACAACTTAATTTAAATTATTACCAATACATGGAAATATATCTGGAAAAAACTGGTGAACTGGAAGCTAAAATCAACATATCCCTAAAAAAAGAAGATTATAGCCAAAGAATAAAATCTGCAATCAATAAACTGGCCAGAGAAGTAGCGCTGAAAGGTTTTAGGCCCGGTATGGCGCCTGTTGCTCATATCAAAAAATTATATGGTAATGCTGTGTTGGCAGAAGAGCTTTTTAAAACGTTGGATGGAGCGCTTACAGATTATCTGAAACAAAATAATATCAAACATTTAGCGCAGCCCATGCCTGTTACTACATTCAGCGATTTGAATGTATCAATTGATAATTTAAAAGATATCTTCTTTTCTTACGAGATTGGCCTGCAACCTTATGTAGATCTGTCATTTTTAAACTCAGAGCCAACGTTTACCAAATATAAAATACGGGTAGAGGAAAAATTTGTTGATGAGGAGCTGGAAAAAATTCGTAAACAATACGGTGAAATTGAATATCCTGATTCTGCTGAAAAAAATGATATTTTGTTTGTCAAGCTGGAAGAAACGGATGAAGCCGGAAACTTAATAGAACAAGGATATTCTACAAAAACTTATTTCTTATTCGACAGGATAAAGCCTGAGTACCATCATTTGTTTGAGCAGCTTAAAGTGGGGCAATCCATAGATATAAATGTTTATGAATACCTTTCAGCAACAACGGAGGAAGTACATCGTTTTGTTTTAAATTTGAAGGATGATCAACAAGCTCCTATTCATCCAACATTTAAACTTACTTTGGAAAAGGTTACGCGAAGAAAGCCTGCAGAGATGAATGAGGTATTCTTCAAAGCAGCCTTCCCGGACCAAAATCCTCAAAATGAAGAAGAAGTAAGAAGCATTATCAAGTCAGATATAGAAGCATATTTTGATGGCAAATCAGAAGCTCTGCTTGAATACCAGATTTTAAATATCTTGTTGCAGCGCATTGACATGGCCCTGCCCGATAACTTTTTGAAAAAATGGATGAAATATGACAATAAAGATTTTACCGATGAGCAGATAGAAGCAAACTATCCTGAGTTTGCCAAAAAACTTCGCTGGGATCTCATTAATCATCAGATCTTAAAAGAGCAGAATTTAGAAGTAAACCGTGAAGATATTTTTAAACAAGCCTACCTAGACACCGTAAGGCTTATCACTAACTATTACGGAAAAGTCAATTTTCCGCAAGAAACAATATTTAAACTGGCAGATGAAAAGCTCACCGACAAAGATTATGCCATGAAAATGTATGACAGAGCAGTGAAAGAGAAGGTGATGCAGTATATAAAATCAAAAGTTAAAATAGAGGAAAGTCAGATATCTTTAGATGAATTTAATCAACTCGTCGATAAAGAAAATGAATCGTTGGTTGAAGTCTATTGATAAATTAGTCACAAAAATTCATCATCCCCTCTAAATATCTTGTTATAAAGAATACTTTATAATCAAATATTCTTTTATTCTAGGCTATAAGCAACATTTCTCCTCTCTATTTGGCAGAATTAAGTAATGGCTTGTTTGCCTGTAAAACCCATTGTTAATACAGAACAATATTTAAAAAGGATATAAATCTTTAAACTGAATCAAGAAGCTATGCAATTCGCTGATACTAGATATACATAACTTTTTCCTGGGCTTTATTAAGTATTCTTAAACAAATTGATGAGCACGATTGAGCTTTTAGCAAAAGGGGTGCGCTCAAACACTTTCTGCCTTTTTTTCTTTAGGTATAAATTTATCGAAATTTATAGGGTTTTCTACCTTTTTATCTTCTAAAGCAATTTGCAAAACATCGTCCATATGCTCCACATATGTAAATTTTAGCCCTTTGATGAATTCCGAGTTGATTTGCTCTACATCTTTGCGGTTCTTTTCACTTAGTGCTATTTCTTTTATGCCGGCTCGTTTTGCAGCGAGAATTTTTTCTTTAATCCCACCTACGGGCATCACTTTCCCGCGTAGAGTTATTTCTCCGGTCATGGCTAAATAAGGTTTTACGCGCCGCTGAGAGAATAATGAAGCCAGAGCAGTAAGCATAGTAATGCCTGCACTTGGGCCGTCTTTTGGCACAGCACCTTCCGGCACATGAATATATATGTTTACATGGTTGAATATTTCAGGATTGATTTGTAAGGTATCTGCATGCGCTTTCAGATAAGCTACGGCTATGCTCGCGCTTTCTTTCATTACATCACCAAGATTTCCTGTAATGGAAACATTGCCGTTGCCCTTGCTTATCGTACTTTCAATGAACAAAATATCTCCACCCACAGGTGTGTAGGCAAGGCCTACGGCTACACCCGGCTGCTGAGGTTCTGTGTATATGCTTTTATCAAATTTTTCAGGGCCGAGAATTTTGGGCAGGTCTTCGATTTTAATTGTGCGATTGTACTTTTCGCCTTCCGCTACTCTTCGCGCCACATAACGCATAATAGCTGCAAGGCATCGGTCAAGCTCCCGTACTCCGCTCTCTTTGGTGTATTGTTCAATCAAAGCTTCCAGTACCGGGTCTGGAATACTGACGTGTTTTCTTTTCAGGCCGTGATTGTCGAGTTGTTTTTGGATGAGGTGTTTTTTTGCAATCTGTACTTTTTCTTCAATAGAATATCCCTCGAGGGGTATAATCTCCATGCGGTCGCGCAGCGCCGGTTGAATAGTGGCTAATGAATTGGCTGTGGCAATGAAGAGGACTTTGCTGAGGTCATACTCCAGTTCCAGATAGTTGTCATAGAAAGCATTGTTCTGTTCCGGATCGAGTACTTCAAGCAAGGCGCTGGAGGGGTCTCCGCGAAAATCATTTCCTATTTTATCTATTTCATCCAATATCATTACAGGGTTGCTGCTTTTGGCTTTTTTAAGCGACTGAATAATTCTTCCGGGCATAGCTCCTATGTATGTTTTTCTATGCCCGCGTATTTCGGCTTCATCATGCAAACCGCCCAGTGCAACACGAACATATTTCCTGCCCAGTGCGCGGGCTATGCTTTGGCCCAGCGAGGTTTTGCCCACTCCCGGAGGGCCTACCAAACACAGGATGGGGCTTTTCATATCTCCTTTGAGTTTCAAAACAGCGAGGTACTCTAATATGCGATCTTTTACCTTGTCTATGCCATAATGGTCGGCATCGAGTATTTTTTTAGCTTTTTTGATATTAAAATGATCTTCTGTATAAATTCCCCACGGAAGCTCTAAAACAGTATCTATGTAGTTCATTACTACACTGTATTCAGCTGCGGCCGGATTCATCCGTTGGAGCTTTTCCAGTTCTTTTTCAACAGTGTCACGAACCTGCTGGGGTGGATTTAGTTTATCGAGTTTTTCGCGGAGCCGTTGAATGTCTTTATCGGCATTGTTTATTCCAAGCTCTTCCTGAATGGTTTTAAGTTGCTGCGTGAGGAAGTAATCGCGCTGTTGCCTTTCAAATTCGTTCTTCACCTTAGTTTGTATTTCATTCTTCATTTCTAATATGAGCAGCTCCTCCTGCAAATAGCGCATCACCAATTTGACACGCTC
The DNA here is from genome assembly GCA_033578915.1 of Chitinophagales bacterium. GTDB lineage: Bacteria > Bacteroidota > Bacteroidia > Chitinophagales > LD1 > UBA7692. Next base: position 10,030 of record JAVQWQ010000045.1, read on the forward strand.
ACGCATATCTGAAATTTCAAGCAACTGTTGTTTTTTCTTAATATCTACATTTAGATTAGAAGAAATGAAATGTACCAGTGTTACCGGGCTACCAATGTTTTTGAGCAAAATAGAGGCATCGGAGGGAATATGCGGATTGAGTTTAATAATATTGTTTGCGAGATCTTTAATAGTTTCCAGGGTAACATCAAATTCTTTGTCTCCCTTGGGTATGCTGTCTTCCAACAGTTCAATTTTTGCTTTGATAAAAGGCTCTGAACTGATTAGTTCAATGGCTTGAAATCGTGTTCGGCCCTGTATAATGGCGGTGCTGGAACCATCTGGCATTTTTATCATGCGGAGGATCTGCGCAACGGTCCCAATCTTAAATAAATCATCAAACTCCGGCTCTTCTATGTTTGGATCAGATTGTCCTACTACGCCAATTAATTTATTGGTTTTATATGCCTCTTTGACAGCGACTATGCTTTTATCTCTTCCAACGGTTATAGGTATAGCAACACCAGGAAATAGAACAGTGTTGCGTAATGGTAATATTGGAATTTCCAAAGGGATTTCTTTGGATTTGCTGTTCTCATCGTCTTCTTCGGGTAATATTGGCAAAAAATCTCCTTCTTCATCTCCCTGATGTGTCATATAACTTAACTTCATCAATTTAACCTTGTATTTTTAACGTATTGTAAACATAACAATAAGTGTGCCAGATTGGAAAACTTTTAAATTACGTTTAGTTTTAAATCGTTAATGCACTTGAAAAAACGTTTTGTAAAAGATGTTAGTTATATTTTTCGACCCGAAATGAGTAAAGTTTTGAACTTTTATTGTTTGTATGAGTTAGTCAATAAGCCAGAAAATTGACTAATTCCCGCGCAGTATTATTATTGCTAATCGCAAATGCCATATCCGGAGTGAGCCAGGGCATCACCATGTTGGCGGTGCCTTGGTATTTCACCGGAATACTACATGAAGAAGGATTATTTGGCGGCATTTATTTGACAGTCACTTTTATTTCTCTGTTTTGGGGTATTTACTCAGGCACTTTGATAGACCGATACGACCGTAAGCTTATTTTCCTGGGTATGAATACTGCCGGATTTGTAGTACTGAGTGGAGTAAGCCTTTACGGTATGTTGCACGAACAGATGAGTTGGTGGGCGGCAGCTCTACCTTTTGCGGCTACAGCATTCATTTATAATATTCATTTTCCCAATCTTTATGCTTATGCTCAGGAAATTACCCCTAAAGAAGATTATGCAAAGGTTACATCCCTGCTTGAGATACAAGGGCAGATTTCTTTTACGCTTGCGGGGGGTATTGCTGCCGTTTTGCTGCATGGGATGAGTGGCCAAGACGAAATTTTTGCTTTCCCTTTTTTGCCTTCCGTTTCACTTCCTTCGATTGAAATATGGCACATTTTTGCATTAGATGCATTAACCTATGCCGCTGCATTCTTTATCATTTACAGAATACGTTCACTTGCCGTAGTACAAAAAAATATTGATACAGCTCCGCTTCGTCAACGGCTGGTTACAGGATTTATTTACCTGCGCCAGCATCCGTTAATATTTCGTTTTGGTGTCTTTTCATTGATGCTTTTTCTTACGATTTTGGTCTTTGGCACGCAGATCTCTCCTATGTTTGTCAAACTTCATCTTCGTGCCGGCGGTAATGTGTTTGCGATATCTGATATGGCCTTTTCCTTTGGCGCTTTACTGGCAGGTGTTATTGTGGGAAAAGCAGTAAAAGGCACTCAAACGGTACCTCGCATCATTCAGATGCACCTACTGGCGGGTTGTATGTATTTGGTTATGCTTTTAACTTTTTACCCACTTATTTTTTTCATTGCGAATTTTATTATAGGTTTTTGCAATGCCGGAGTGCGGATTATGCGGGTAACGCATTTGTTTCAGCATGTGCCTAATCACGTTATCGGTAGAACAGGAAGCGTGTTTTTTGTAATTAATGTGTTATGTCGGCTCATACTTATTGGTTTATTTTCTTTTTCTTTTTTTCACAAACCTCGTATGGTCTTAATTCCAGTAGCGTTATTAGCTCTGATTTGCTTTGTTGCTGCCTTAGCACTTTGGCGCGATCATAGATATGAGGTTCAGCATAATTTGGGATAATTTTTTAGACAACAGTGAATTCTTGAATGCCAGATAAGTGAACCGTAAGTATTGCAATCATTTAAAAAATTAATGCAGTGTCTTATACTTTTTTCGTCCGGTGAGCGGCAGACAAAAGAAAATGTAGCTTTATTTCAGAACCATAAAATCTGTTTAGAACCTAGCCCTGACTAATTTATTTATATTTTGATAGGAAACAGTATCCTGCAGAAATCATCAAAGTTTGTGTAAAGATTCTGATGTTATCAACTTTGGGGTCATCAAAGGTGTAGCTGTTTGCATATTGAAATATGTCGGTAAAGCCGCGCACATATTTTGCTCCAATGAAGAGTCCAAATTGGAACTGATATTCTATTCCTGCATGTATTCCAAAATCAAATTTTTGCAAGTATTTATTTTCATTTTCGCTTTCTCTGTTACCCGGAGTACCGAAAATGGTCCGGTCATTAAATAAATTGCCTGTTTCGTTTTTTCTCTGTATCGAGGCAGCAGTAAGTAAGCTCACGTAAGGCCCTGCATACAACTGAAATCCTTTGAAATGGAAGGTGGGGCTGACTGGATAGAGGTCTAAATAATAGGTTTTAAGTGATGAGCTATAGGGGCCATGAATGCTATCGGGGAGGTTTACTCTGGCGCCTCGCATAGAAAAAAGCAACTCATGTTTCAGCCCCAAAAATTTATTTAAAGAAGCATTAACCATTAATCCTGCATGAAAGCCCGGTAGCCACTCTGTTTTGTTGTTTGCGAAAATGTAATCAATTTCTTTACCATATAAATTACTATGGCTGTAACCGGCTTTTATACCAAACATCACAAGGCCGGAGCGAGAGAGATGTTTCCTGAAATTTTTTTCGCATTCTGCGCTGTCTTGTATAAATGAATAATTGGGTTCAGCTTTAAGATTTTTATCAGTTTTATGCTGAGAGAAGGCTAAGCTTCCTACTAAAAGCGCAACCATTAAAACTAAGTTTTTCATGATTTATGTTTTTGCATTTAAAATTGATATTCTGATGATAATTCTTCATCAATCATTCGTCAAAAATTAATATCCCAAATTCCTGCTGCCCGCTCCAGTTCCACAAGAGCCGCTGCGTAGTTATATAAGGTTTGGTAATAAGATTGTTGTACATCGTTGTATGTTCTTTGGGCATTCAACACCTCCAGCAGAGAGGTTTCTCCGCGCTGATAACTGTAAATTTTCCCTTCCAAAACCGCTTTTGCATCAGAAAGCAAACCGTTATTGAATTGCTGCACCTGCTTCTTCAAAGCCATGTAATTAAAATAAGCCTGGGTAACTTCATTTTGAATTTGTAACTCTACTTGCCTGTACTGCGCTTCGGCCTGAAGGTTGGAGTAATAGGCCGCTTTCAGTTCTCCCGGGCGATTGTTAGAAAATTTCAGTGGCACAGAAATGCCTACGCTAACAGAAGTGAATGAAGGCGTAGGAGCAATGACGTTTCGTGTAAAAGATGCGTAATTTACTCCGGTGGATAAGCCGAGGTCAACCACGCGATTTGCTTTAGCCAGCCGCAGTAGTTTTTCGGACACACTTTTGTTTTGCAAGGCTGCCATCAGGTCTGCCCGGTTGTTTTGTGCTGTAACTATCAGGTCAGATAAATTGAATGTTCTGTCAAAAACGTTAAAGCTGCCTACCGGAACCAACAGACTATCTGATTGCTTTTGTCCTGTGAGGGTGAATAAGTTAGTGAGCATCATTTTCCACTCTGCTTCTGCCTGATATACATCGTTGAGCATAGTACCGGCTTCAAGTTTGCTTTGCCGCGCATCGGTTTCTGTTATAGCGCCAATGCGAAATCTTATGCTATCGCTTTCAGCAAGGCGATTCATCGTTTGATATGAATTTATTTGTACATCAAGCAACAACTTGTTTTGCAAAGCCTGCAGGAATAATAATGTGGCATCTGCCCTCAGATTTCTGAAATAATCCTCCAGAAGGTATTTAGACAACTCATATTGGCTTTTTGCAAGGTCAACTCTTGCTTTTCGCTTCCCTCCAAGTTCCAAGGTCCATGTAAGTTCAGAACTGAAACCATAACCCATATTCATTCTGCGCTGGCCGTTGTCAAACCATCCAAAACTCAACTCGGGATCTGGGAATACTCCGGCTGCAAGCACGTTAGCCTCAGCAATGCTAACATTAAATTTTTCTGCAGCATAGGCATAATTATATTTACCAACATTAGAAATAAAGTCCAGATAAGTTATGGGCTTTCTGACGAAAGAGGTGTCTATATTTACTCTTTGCCCGCTAATCAGATGAGGCCATAGTATGAAATGGCCAATCAATATAATTGCAGGAAGTATTTTCAAAAACTTTTTCATCTATCTGATAATTTGTAAGTTTCAAAGTCGGCTTTTATGTCTTTAATTGCACTGATTGTCATCTAATCCAACATTTAATATTTATTACTCGTCATTCATTTTGTCTCCATACCTTTTCTCTGCCATATAGTACAGAGCCGGCAAGGCATAAAGGGTTAAAAGCGTAGAAAACATTAATCCATAGACTATCACTGTTGCCAGTGGCCTTTGCACATCGCTTCCGATTCCTGTGGCCAACGATGCAGGTAACAAACCAAGTATTGCCACCGTAGCAGTCATCAGAACAGGCCGGAAACGATCGCGCGCGCCTTTGATAACAGCCTGCAGTAAAGCCATGCCTTGTTTACGTAATGTGTTGATGTGCGAAATCATAATCACTCCATTTTGAATAGCCACGCCAAACAATGCTATGAAACCAACGGCAGAGGAGACGTTGAGCGTCATACCGCGCACATTTAATGCCAACATGCCTCCAAACAACGCCAGAGGCACAATGCCCATCAGCAGCCCTGCCTGACGGAATTTGCCAAAAGCGCCATATAACAATACAAACATGATAGCCAGCGCCATAGGGACAATAATCGCCAGATGTCTGTAGGCACGGTTTTGATTTTCAAATTGTCCTCCCCATTTTATTTTGTACAAGTTGTGGTCGTATTTTACCTCTTGCTCAATTTTTTCTTGTGCTTCTTTGAGAAAGGAGGTGAGGTCATTTCCGCGTAAGTTTAGCCGCACGGTGAGGTGCCGCTTGTTTTGTTCGCGGGCTATGGTGCTTTCGCCTGTGTTGAGCTTAATATCGCACACCTGAGATAAAGGAATCCTTGCTCCTTCAGAATTTGTAAGCATGAGGTTGCCGATTTTTTCCGGCGTGTTACGGCTCTCTTCGGCGTAGCGGCAAATGATGTCGTAGGATTTAACCCCCACAAATATTTGAGAAACTGCTTTTCCTCCCAAGGCCACTTCTATCAATTCTGCTACATCATCCACGTTTAATCCATATTGGGCGATTTTTTGTCTATCGGCAATTATCTGAATCTGAGGCAGGGGCGGTTCCTGGTCTATAGCCAGGTCAACAGCGCCTTTAACTGTACTTAGCGTTTTCAACACTTCTTCTGCTATTCTGCGCGTTTCTTTAAAGTCGTCTCCATATATTTTTACAACTAATTCGCTGTGGGCGCCTGCAATTTTATCCATCACGCCATCTATCATAGGCTGGCTGAAGGCAATATTGTATCCCGGCATTTTTTTATACACTGCCTCCATTTCTTGAATTAAATCAGATTTTGTCTTACCTCGTTTCCATTCGCTGTATGGCTTTAATGCAACCAAGCATTCAAAGTGAGAGGGTGTCCAGGCATCTGTGCCGTCATCATTGCGTCCGGCCTGTACCATCATGTGAGTTACTTCGTCAAATTGCATTGTAACTCTACGCAACTCATTGCTCATTTCTTTTGATTTTTCCAGAGTGATGCCAGGCGGCAGAGAAACCTGCAACCATATAGTGCCTTCATCTAATGGAGGCAAAAAATCTTTGCCCACCGTGTAAGTCAGAATGATTCCTCCGATTAAAGTCAAAATCAAAGGTAGGAAAACCCATTCTGGCTTCTTCATCATCTTTTGTAAAATTTGGTAA
>JAVQWQ010000046.1:0-16047 GCA_033578915.1 Chitinophagales bacterium
CCCTACGCATCCCTCACCCGTTTTCTTCTGATTTAGCTCTTTTCACCCGCAGGCGGCCACATCATTTTAGAGAAAATCTAGTAGGTTAAACAATCCAAAATCGTCTTTCGCCAAAAATCAGGTTTTTAGTATGTCTCCGGCTAATTAAATCAAACAATACAAGTGCCTATTTAGGTAGTTCAGGCTGTTTTCTTGGCGTACCAAATAAAGGGGCAGGTATAGGCGGGTTATCCGGATCGTCAATAGAAAAAGTGAAAACCTTTTCTATCCAGCGCCAGTGCGTATTAGCCCATTTAAATCCTTCGTAAGTGCCGTCCTGCACGTAAGTAAAATACGCGTCACGCGCTTTTTCATTTGGAGGAACCAAATGATCGAAAATAATGAGGTCATGTTTTTTATCGTAGTTCATAGTAGGGTTTGCTTTCCATTTATATTCTATAAAAAAACGGTTAAAAGTATCAGCTTGCAAGCCTTGAGCGCTGTCGCCTTGTATCTTTATAAAAAAAGGAGCGCCAAAAACAGGCTCTTTATTTTCATCAAAATGAAGCACTTCCAGAATTTTGCGCTTAGTTAGAATATCGCCTCTCTCATATCCAAAAAGGGTATAATACTTTTTCTTTTGTACTACATGTTGAAGAATATTATAGTAAAGACAGCCATACCAACTGTTTTTATTTAATATACTCTGTGTATGGTGCATCATAGTATCGCTTTTATCAACTAACGGAAAGAATTTTAGCGAGGACGATTTCATTTGTATGAATCCATAATATCTGAAGCCTGTACCTTGTTGCATTTGCCATGTAAAAATTCTGAAGCTGCTGTCAGGAGGATAAATTTTAGACACACTTACAACCGAATCAAAAGGATAGTAAAATGAATTTGGTATTTTAAGTGCTCTCACAAATGTAGGGATTAATGTGTAGCATGCCTTCTTTCTTCCTTCATCGGTAGAGTCATTTAGAGTAAGGTAGCTGAGTAGTTTCAAGCTATCCTCTAACTGTCTGAGCCTCCTCAGGTCTGACTTTTGAATCGTAGGCTTTTGAACGGCAGGAGAAACCTGATGCTTTGCTTGTTTCTGCGCAAATGCCACATATAAATACAAAACTAGCTGAATAAAAACCACTAATATTTTGGATAATCGATTGTTATTCACAATTAATATAAACGAGTCGCTTACGAATATATTTTCAAAAAACCAATTAGCTGCTTTCAGTGATTCTAAATTTTGTTTATAAAAACAGGCAGTTATTTAGGTTAAACACAGGTTTGAGTAATCTTACAATCTGAAATGCGTATCTTTATAAATTGCATCGTTATAGTTTGTTTATCAAGCTGTGCTTTTAGCCAGATGAGTGATACTGTTAGCAACCCATTCAATGGATTTATAGGGGATACAATTTCATCAGCAAACATCTCACCAGAAATCAAAAAATCTCAGGACACTACTTTGGTTACAAAAAGGAAAGAAAAGCGCCACAGCCCGGCAAAAGCAGCTTGGATGAGCGCTGTCTTTCCCGGACTTGGGCAAGCTTACAACAAAAAATGGTGGAAGATACCGATTATTTATGCCGGATTTGGTGGCTTAGGCTACGGATTATATCACTTTGGTTCAAACTACTCGGGCTTTCGAAGAGCCTACCGGCTACAAGTGGACAATGATTCTCTAACCATCGGCAGCTACCGTGGCATAACCAATGCTGCAGAATTGAAATTTTTCAGGGATGATTATAAGCGAAACCTTGACCTTATGGGCGTACTCACAGCAGTATGGTATGCATTAAACATCATAGATGCAGCAGTGGATGGGCATCTGTTTCATTGGAATGTGGATGATAAACTCACCCTTCGCCTCCACCCATATGCGCCAAATATGGCCAATAGTATTTTGGGCCTTCGGTTAGAATTATGTTGGAATCGAATTAATTTTTCGAAGAAGAATTTCGCTTACTACAAAAATTTAAATTATGAGTAAAACAATTCTTATTTCAGGTGCTTCGCGAGGTATTGGACTTGCCATAGCGCGACTATTTTGGAACAAGGGATGGAACGTGGCGCTATGCGCCAGAAATGTGGAAGGGCTTAAAAAAGAATTTATAACTCAGGAAAGAAAAAGCGCTTTTATTCAATCGTTGGATGTAAAAGATAAGAAATCCATCACTCTGTTTGCAGAAGAAGCGATAAAGCAATTTGCGGCTGTAGATGTGTTGGTAAATAATGCCGGGCAATTTCTACCGGGTAAGGTACATGACGAGCCTGATGGAACTTTAGAACACCTTATTGAAACAAATCTTTATTCTGCTTATTATCTAAGCCGTGCATTGGTTACGCATATGAAAGAGCGCAAAACCGGTAGCATTTATAATATTTGCTCAGTAGCGAGCCTTTTCGCATATCCCAATGGCGGCAGTTACAGTATTTCCAAATTTGCCATGTTAGGCCTTTCTAAAGCGCTCAGAGAGGAGCTTAAATCCTCTAATATCAAGGTTACTGCCTTGCTGCCGGGCGCCACTCTTACTGATTCCTGGGCCGGTGCTCCATATCCGGAAAGCAGATTTATGAAAGCAGAAGATATTGCTCAAATCATTTGGGATATTGAGCATCTTTCGCCTAATACTGTTGTAGAAGAAGTTCTTCTTCGGCCGGTGCTTGGAGATATTTAATTCATTGCTTGCGCCGGATTTTTTTCTTAAAATTGTAGGAAGGATGCTGGCGCGCTGTATAATCTTTTTGATTCTTCTTTTGTGGAGTTTTGCCACTCGTGCTTCCCATAATGATACACTGCTGGTTTATATCAATCTTAAAAATGCTCACAGCGCTTACCCTGAAGTTTCCATAAAGCTGCCCGATAAAATATCTCAACCGCCAAAGCTTCGCATAGTTTTTCCCTCTTATGTTCCGGGCTCATTCACAGAGGTAGCTCCTGCGTATCTGATTAATAACCTAACTTTAAAAAACAGCAGTGATCATGAGATAACTCCCAAAAAAATCGGATTAAACATGTATGAATCACACAATACTCCTATTAAGGAAATGAAATTTCGTTTTGCTTTTTCTTGGCAGAACGCGGTGGACGCTCACGGCTTTTTTCCTCAGATGGGTACTGCAGTCAAAAAGGAGAGTTTTATCTTGCTCAACTTTGGAGCCTTTTTCCCATTTATCGAGGGAATGGAGAAGCTACCTCTTAAATTGTCTATTCAAAAAGATGCTATTTACACCGGATTTTCTCCTTTAAGTAAAACCTATATCGGAAATAATGAAGAAACCTATGTCGCATCAAATTATTTAGCCTTAATTGACAATCCTGTTGTATTTACAACGACTTATGAAACAACCTTTAAAGCGGGCAATACAACCTTCCATTGCATCACAAATACTTATGGAAAATTAAGCGAAAATATTTTATTACAAACCCTCAAACCGGTGTGTGAAGGTGTAATCAAATTCTGCAGAGGGCTTAATGTGCGGGACTATTATTTTTTTATCTTTTTGATTGACTCCGGCGACACGCGCGAAACATTTAAAGAAGAGCACTTAGGAGCAATACAACATTCTTCTTCTTCAGTAATGGTTTTTAATAACGATAACGACTTTTACAAAGTGGCCAGAGAAATCCAGTTTACAGCAGCCCATGAGTTGTTTCATTTGTTTGAGCCACTGAATATAAAAACCGATGTAACAAGCAAATTTAATCTGAAAGCGCGTTTGCCCACTGCTCATTTATGGTTGTATGAAGGAGTTACGGAATATTTTTCTCTGCTGATGCAGCTTAGGGAAGATCTTATTACTCAATCTGAATTTATTCAGGAAATACGCACCAAAATCAGCATGATGCAGTTTTTTGAACCTTTTGCTTTGGTCAAAAAGAGCGAAGAGAGTATCCTGGCCGGCAACGAAACGCTTTACAGAAATTTTTATTACAAAGGATGTGTGGCCGCTATGATGCTCGACCTTAGATTGCTTGAACTAAGCGAAGGACAACTTAATCTGCAGGAATTGCTTATTCGCTTTCGCAGAAGCATAAACGACAACTACGTAGTAAAAGATGAAGAGCTCATTGGTGAGTTGGTAAGAATATCTTCATTTCCGGAACTTAGGGATTTTTTTAATCAACATATCATTGGCACAGTTCCTTTTGACTTCAATAAATATCTTGCTTTAATAGGCTGGGTGTATCAGCAGTCTAGAGAGGATACAGCTAAGATCTACCTCAGCGCTTCATTCAGGTATCTAAGGGGAAGTAAAAATGTTTTTATTACCAACATAAATATTGACCAGCTTGGCTTTAAAGATGGAGACATCTTGCTTAAGATAAACAACAAGCGCGTCTATAAAGATAATGTGGAAGATCTTATGGAAAAGGTTTCTTCGCTAAGTAGCAAAGACGCATCATTTACAGTAAAACGGGATGGAAAAATTATTAAGCTTACAGGAAAGCCCCTTGTAGTGAATAAAACTCAAAGAAATATCATAAAGGTTGAGAAAAGGCCATCGCCTGAAAAATTATTCTATAGAAATACATTTAGAAGTGGCCAGCTTAGTGCCGGAAGGCCATACAGGCTATTGAACTAATGGCAAAATTCCTGTGTATTAACACGTGAATCGTAGATAAATACTATTTGAAAAGTTTTCCTACTTTACATAGATTCTTTTCCTGATCGAGTAATTTTTTTGCTTTAGTTCTGCCACATAAATTCCAGGGGAAGCATGCTCCACAGAAATTGCAGAACTTCCATTCAGTTTTCGCGATAAAATAATTTTACCTGTAATGTCAAACAGTGCAAATTCTGTTATATCATCATTTGCAATATCAACAAAAATTATATCAGACACAGGGTTAGGATATATTTTGGCAGTAATGCTATTGAGAATCTTAATATCCACTGTACCTATCGTCTCGCAAATTTCTGCAACGCAGTCGCGCTCATCTGTTACTGTAACGCAGTAGCGGCCTGGCCCGATATTGCTTAAAATAGGTTGAACTGACGAATCACTCCATAAATATTGATATGGCGGTTGTCCATTAATTGCTGTTACAGCGATTTTTCCATCGTTGGCCTGTGGAGATGATGGTTCAATTTTTTCTATGACTTGCACCTCCATTTTAGTTTCGGGCTCCAGCACAGGGGCTGTAGCAGTAGAGGTACAACTACCATCGCTTACGGTTACAGTGTAAATACCTTTTTTCAGCCCAACAGCGGTTTGCGTATTCTGAATAGGAATAGTATTCCATTTATAAGTATAATTACCATTGCCGCCGGTACATATGGCTTTAGCTTCGCCATTGTTGCCTCCTTTGCACGAAACATCTTTCACCTGAATATTTATATTAATAGGAACAACCGAAACGGTTGCGCTCTTAATGTGGCGACACATGAAATTATCTGTTACAGTAACCGTATAAGTACCAGGTGAAAGGTTATTAATGTTTTTCGTGCTTTTACCGTTGCTCCATAAATAAAGATATGGCCCCGGATTTTCACTTGCAAAATTTGCTTTTACTTCGCCGGTGTTTGTACAAGTAGGTATTACGGTTAGCGTAAAATCAGGAGGAATCAAACACGCATTTTCTACATTTAACCTGATACCCATGGTCTTAGAATACAGTTGTGTGGCCAGTAATGAGTCGTACTCATCTCCACTTGCCCATCGTCCAAATGGGTTGCCCGAGAAGCGAAACCAATTTGATCTTGCCGTTATCAATTGATCACTTGTTCCTACGTTTAACTTTTTCCCTCCTTGCTCTAGTACTGCCAACAAATATCTGCCTTGTTGCATTTTAACCTTGTTGACAAATTCAAGCGTGAGCCATTTTCCGTTGATAGAATCCTGCAAAGTGGTGGTGTAGCTAAACGTTGAATCCACTAGTCCTTGAGGGCTGTTTCCAAACACATATAACCTGAACCTAACTGTAGCGCCTACATTTGGACTATGTAAAAACACAGTTGCAGAAGTTGCTTTAGCAGGATGGTTTATCTGAAACGTGTGGCCGTATTCTACGGAAGTAGCTCCAATGGACACTTTTCCGGTGAATGTTCCATCATCTCGTGCATATACCGTATCGTTCTGATAAAATGAGTATCTTATTGTGTCATTAGATGTATTTTCATCGGTTTGTGAAATTTTAGTGCAATAAACAATTTCATACAATCCCGTGTCTGTTGGTAGAAAAGGAGATAAACTCAAGGATGCAGAAAGGCTGCTGCCTAATGTAAATACATGGCCGCTATCTATTTTTATGAGAGTATTGTTTCTTGAAATGGAGCAATAGATTTTGAGATTATTTAGTGTATTTATTCCGTTGTTGACCAATACTACCGAAGGTATAAAAGAAGCGCGCTGTGAGCGTGGTACAAGGGTGTAATTTGAAGGCTGTTGTGCAGAAAAAATGGAAGCATCATAACCTGGCTTTAGCTCGACTTTTATGTTGTCAATAAACAATAAATTTTTATTGAAAGAATTATTTCTGAATGCGAGGAAGATAGTCATCCCTGCATATGCTTGAAGGTCAACAATTCTTTTTGTTGGTACTACTTGTTCAGCGCCCGTGCTGAATAATATCGTAGTAAAATCATTGATATTAGGCCCCGCAGTTGATATACGCACTTCGTAGCCGTCTCTGAAATCAGGATCTGATGCAAATGCCGTCCACGAAAGAATTGCTTTATTGGGAAGAAAAATTGCAGGAGTTATCATCCAATCATCAGCATGTGCAGGAACTGTGTACCACGAAGTACTTACAGCAGCAGTGTCTTGCCCTGCGTGGTTCCATTCTCTGGCTACCCATGCATTGTTTACAAAAGAAACTTGAGAGGATGGAGTATAACCGTCAGCATTTATTAATGTAAAATTATTTGGAATGCCTTGTTCAAAATCTTCAAAAAAGAGGACCTGTGAGTAAGCCCAACCTAATGAACCAACGAAAACTATACAGAAAATGCAGGTTTTCATTGAGGCTTTTTTGGAAGGTTTTTTAAAATATACGAATAAATTATAAATAAGATACAAAAAAAACAGTTGGCCTGTTAAATCTGATTTACTTCAGCCAATTGATTTTTTAAAGAGTCGGAAATTTGCAAAAAAGTTGGTTTGAGATGTTTGGGTAGCGATTCACTTGTTTTAGAGATGTGTTTAAGTGGGTCTATTTGTTTACCTTTAAACCAGAAGCGGTAGCAAACATGCGGCCCGGTAGCTAAACCTGTGCTTCCTACATATCCTATCACTTCGCCCTGTTTTACATGCTTTCCCGGCTTAATACCTTTCGCTATTTTTCGCATATGGAGATACTGAGTCTCATAACCATTCGAGTGTTTAATTTTTACATAGTTCCCGTTAAATGCTTTATAACAGGCTTCTTTTACCACTCCATTAGCAGTTGCCATTATGGGTGTGCCTGCCGGCGCTGCATAATCTGTTCCCAGATGTGCTTTTACTACTTTAGTTACTGGATGAAGTCGCGCTTTGCTGTATCGCGAACTGATTCTAAAAAATTTCAATGGAGCTTTTAAAAACTGTCGGCGGAGGTCATTACCTTCTTCATCGAAGTAGCCAGATAAATTCTGAGTTGAGTCGCAAAAATAATATGCACTATAATCTTTACCATCGTGATGAAATAAACATGCCAGCACACGCTCAATACCGGCTGGCTTTCCGTCAATTAATAATTCATTGTATATGACTTTAAAGTAATCTCCCTTCTTAAGCCTGTAAAAATCCACAGAACAGGAAAAAATATCTGCCATGGTTATTGCCAAATCTGCAGGAATGTTTTTTTTCTCTAGTGTTTCGTATAGCGAATTCTCTATTAAGCCAGCTGCGTATTTTCTTTCTACGTTTATTTCTTTTTTTCTATTTATAACCTTTAATGAGTCTCCCACATAAAATATAGTGAATAGAAGTTTATCCTGTTCAAGGATCATTGTACGTAATAAATCTTGATTTCCCGAAGTATCAAAAGCTAACAAATAAGGACAACCTGCTTTTATCTTCCTTGCATCCACATATGGCTGACTTTGTGTAACCAGCGAACGCGTTAATTCTTCTTTTACACCATTTTTTAAAAGAATGTCACTGATTCGTTCTCCGGCTTTCACTTTATCATATCTTAATTTCATGCCGGTAAGGTCAACACCATATTTTATTATCGGCTCGATGGTTTTAGTTGATTGTTCCTTGGCTATATAATATTTTTCTTTTTTACACGAAAAAGGCAAAAGGTTCATCAGTAAGTAAACAGACGCAGTCAGGACTAATAAAAACGCAATCGCGAAAAATATTATTCGTACGCGCATGTTACTTTACCTTGCGCATAAAATTAGAACCAACATTGATTCAGAAAATACTGGAAATTAATACTTTAAAAGAGAGCGACTACTATTTAAGACACTTTTTGGCTTGCTGCATTAACCATTCATGCCAAGGAGGAATTCTTCGTTGCTCTTAGTGCCTTTCATTTGCTCTAGTAAGAAAGTCATACATTCCTCTGCATTCATATCGCCGAGGTGTTTGCGCAGCACCCACATGCGTTGTAGAACATCTCTTTCAAGTAAGAGGTCATCGCGGCGGGTTCCAGAAGCCATTACATCTATAGCTGGATAGATGCGCTTGTTGGCAAGCCTTCTGTCCAGTTGTAACTCCATGTTGCCGGTACCTTTGAATTCTTCAAAAATTACCTCGTCCATTCGAGAGCCGGTATCTATCAGCGCAGTAGCAATGATGGTAAGTGAACCTCCATTTTCAATTTTTCTAGCAGCGCCGAAAAACTGTTTTGGCTTTTGTAGTGCATTAGCTTCAACACCCCCGCTGAGCACTTTGCCTGAAGCAGGAGCAACTGTATTGTGAGCCCGGGCAAGCCTTGTTATAGAGTCTAGAACAATCACTACATCGTGGCCGCATTCAACAAGCCTCTTGGCCTTTTGCAATACAATGCTTGAAATTTTTACGTGTTTTTCTGCAGGCTCATCAAATGTAGAAGCAATAACTTCGGCCTTTACGCTGCGCTCCATATCGGTTACCTCTTCGGGGCGTTCGTCAATTAATAGCACAATTAGATATACTTCAGGATGATTTGCAGCAATACCGTTTGCAATTTCTTTCAGAATTGTTGTTTTTCCTGTTTTAGGCTGAGCAACAATCATGCCACGCTGTCCTTTGCCGATGGGAGCAAATAAATCAATCATTCGCAGCGTCATGTTGTTGCTATTTCCGTCAGAAAGCCGGAATCGCTCTTGCGGAAAGAGGGGAGTCAAAAAGTCGAACTGAACACGGTCGCGAACTTCTTCCGGGGAGCGCCCGTTAAGAGAATCTACTTTAAGAAGTGCAAAATATTTTTCACCTTCTTTAGGGGGGCGAACAGGGCCGCGAACTGTGTCACCGGTGCGAAGCCCGAAAAGTTTTATCTGGGAGGGTGAGACATAAATATCGTCTGGAGAGCTCAGATACTGATAATCGCTGCTGCGCAGAAACCCGTATCCGTCGGGCATCATTTCGAGTACGCCTTCGCCTTCTATTATCGCTTCAGATTCAATGCTAAAAATAGGCCTTGCTTCCTGGCGATGTTTCTGAAATTTTTCAGGTTTCTGCCGCATCGCCTCAGTGCCATTTTCTGAAGATTCGGCTGAAATCTCTGGTTCAGCAGAGATTGTTTCGGTATTTTCTTCTACAGCATTTGGCACAGATGTATCTGTAGTTTCTTCTCTCAAATCGGTATGCTGTTGGGGTATCTCTCCTTCAATCTGATATGCAATAGATGCATTCTCATCTAAGGCCTTATCTTCATGTTCAATAACAGTTGCTGTCTCTGCAGTTTCTTTTTTCTTTACCGGCTTGCGCGTTCGGGTGCGTTTTGGCTTTTCAGAAGTCACTTGTGTCTTTTCCTGAGCTTCTAATATTTTTTCGATTAAGGCCTGTTTTTCATAGCCGAAATAATTTGTTAGGCCAACCTTTTCTGCCACATCGTGAAGCTCTGGCAGAATCATGTCGTTCAACTGCTCTAAACTAAACATTTAGTAAGTAGATTTAAGCGTGAAACAGTATGTAAGCATGAAATTTTATCAAGGAGAATTATCCGTATGCCCGGAGCTAATCCCTAAATTCGTTCTGATTTATGATGCAATGATAAATTATTTTTGATAAAGTCAAAAAACAATACGTGATTAAGTATTTTTTCATTTTTAAAAGCCATGAACTTTAAAGTAAAGTATTATGATGGAAAAACCAGCAAGGCATGGGATGCCAAGGTAACGCTTTGTCCTGATGCTCTGGAAATAAAAGCAGATTATGAAAATGGTGTGTTGCGCAAGAGCTGGCAGGTGAATAAAATCAGGCATTCCGGTATAGACGTGTCAAAAAAAGTTTTGCTGAAATACGGAAATTACCCCAGTGAATACATCGAAGCAGACGACCCTGATTTTGCTGATGCCCTGGTGAGGCTATATCCTAGAACTTTTGGCCGTGACTCATACAGCTTTTTTTTAAGCAAAGGATTATTAGGCCTATTTGTGATTATTATTATAAGTATTGTCGTTTTAGCAGCTGCATATTTTTATGCGCTCCCGTGGGTAGCTGATCGTGCTGCCCTTCTAATACCTATTGAATATGAAAAAAACTTTGGCAGCAAAGTGAAAGAAAACTTTATTTCCGGCGCAAAAGTACTTGAAAAAGAAAGCGAGATTCTGAACAATTTTTTTGCCGCCTTACATGTTGATAGTAAAATGCCAATTCACATTACTGTAATTCAAAGAGACGAAGTAAATGCTTTTGCCCTGCCGGGAGGTGAAATAGTTGTGTTTAGTAAAATTCTGGAAGACATGGAAAAGCCCGAGGCATTGGCAGCTTTGCTCGGGCACGAATATGCGCATATACATTACAGGCATTCTATGCGCACATTGTTTAAGAGTCTTGCAGGCTATCTGTTTATCTCTGTGTTGTTCAACGATGTGAGCGGCATTGCCGCTGTACTTATTGAAAATGCAAATAATCTGCGCAACCTATGTTTCTCGCGAAGTTTTGAAAGAGAAGCAGATATGTTTGCGCTTGCACTCCTTAAAAAGAATAAAATTGACCCAAACGGAGCGATAGCATTATTTTCACAACTCGATGAAGTAGCCGGTGGAACAACAGATCATATTCCCGAATTTATCAGCACACATCCTCTTACTAAGGAAAGAATTAAATACATGAAAGAAGAAATTGCCAAAGGTCAATTTGAAATTGCAGAACATAATGATCTGAAAAAATTATTTCAACATCTAAAAGAAAGTCAAAGTAGGTAGGCCTAGATGATTTTCATGTTTAAATTAAAAGAATTTGGTTTTTATCTCGGAATTCCATGGGTTGCAATTAGATTTTGCATCTGCTGTGCAGTGCAAGATAGTTATCAAAAAATATAAAAACGTCTTTATTCACACATCAACATAATCATTCACAAAGTTTACTTTCTTAAGCTTAATTTACTACCGTACCAAAGTTACACTTCCGCTAAGCGAAGCGCGCCTGTTATTTAGATATGTAACTTCAACTAAGTAAATATAGACATCGGGGTTTTGCAAAATACCTTGATATGTACCATCCCAACCTTCGTTAGGATTTTGTGTTTCAAAGATTTTTTCGCCCCAGCGATTAAAAATTTTCAGGTCGAAATCCCTGATTCCTAAACCATAGATAAAAAACTTGTCGTTGTTGCCGTCATTGTTGGGCGAAAACATATTGGGCGCAAATAACTCAGGTTCAAAAGTTGTGCTTATTTTAGCCTGAGCGCTTGCAATACAACCCTCGTTATAAATAATTTTAAGGGTGATAATCCCTTCATCTGCGTATGTAGTTACAACTGGCTTCGGACAATCGGTACAACTTAACAAGCTCTGAGGGGACCATTCATAACTTTTGATAGCATCCAGAGGGAATGGAGCAAATTGGATTGTCAACGCAACCGGTGCTCCCGCTGTAACTACAGTGTCTGATGGAAGTATGCTTAGATTTGCAGGTTTCGGTGCGGGAAGAAAAACATTAAAAGAAGTATCGCAGCCATTAGCATTTTTGACTGTTATCAAATAATCTCCGCTCTTTAAACCTTTAAAAAGGCCTGATGTATTGTAATTTGAACCGTTGTCTATGCTAAACAGGTAAGGCGGGTTTGCGCTATTTACCGAACGAACCACAATACTTCCATCGCTGTAATTATCTCCGAAGCATGAAGGAAGTTCGTACATGTAGTCATACACATCTTTTTCAGGCGCAGGAACGCTTATTGTGGTCTGTGCCAGGCAATTGTTATTGTCTGTAACTTTAATGTAGTAAATTCCAGGCTGCAAAAAATAAATTGTATCTCCAGAAAATGGAATGTAATTTGCATCATCCGAGGAAAAAGAATTACTAAAAGGAAGAGTCCCTCCGCTTGGCTGTACCCATATTTTTCCATCGCTACTCCCCAAACATCTTTCTGCTATTCCAATTGCATTTATGATTAAGGGAGCGGGTTGAGATAAAGTTACACTTATCGAGTCTGAACATCCATTTCTGTCCGAAACAGTAACTCTGTAGCTGCCAGCACTCAGATTCAACAATTGAGCGCCTGCGGAAGCTGAATGCCCCCATTCATAGGAATAGGCCGGTGTTCCTCCGTTTACTGTTAATGAAATTTGTCCATCTGATTTACCATGGCAGCTAATGTTTTTCGTAACTGCGGTAATTTGTAGATTTTCAGGCATTTCAAGGCTTTGCGTTGCAGTGCTGGTACAGTTATTGTTGTCTGTGATGGTAACAGAATAAAATCCTGCCCTAAGGTTATCAATGGTATCAGTCTGCAGCAGGTTGTTCCAAGAGAAAGTTAAAGGAGATTGTCCATTTACAGCAACCGCTTTCAGCCGGCCATCTGAACCGTTGAAGCATGATATCTGCTTTAAAACCTCAATAGATGCAGAGAAGGGGAGAGGTTGAGTAATATTAAAATCTCTGGTAACAGTACAGCCGTTATTGTCTGTAACGGTCACATTGTAACTTCCTGCGGCAATATTTTGGATTAAGCTATCTGTTGTTTGATTATTCCATCTGAAGCTGTAGGGTGGTGTTCCACCATAAGGAGTAACAGAGGCCCATCCATCCTGGAGGTTGTAGCATCTGAGGTTTTTAGAAGCCGTATCGGCAGATAATACACTCGGTTCTGTAATAGTAAATACAGTATCTATGCTGCAATTATTAGAATCTGTAACTGTTAGAAAATAGGTCCCGGAACTTAGGTTGGAGAGAGTGGGTGAATTATTTCCATTTTGCCATAAAAATCTGTAAGCGGGAGTTCCACCCTGCACTGCTGCTTGGATGCTTCCATTATTTAAGCCATAGCAAGAAACGTTTGATATTTGAATGTTGCTAAATATCAACTTACTCGGCTCTGTTACTGTTGCTGAGGCCGATGCGCTGCAATTATTGGCGTCTGTAACTGTTACTCTGTAATTTGCCGCTGGAAGGTTAATAACAGCAGGCTGATTAGGTCCATTGTTGCTCCATTGATATTGATAAGGAGTTAGTCCGCCGGAAGGTATAGCAGTTAGGCTTCCGTCATTACCTCCGTTACAGCTTACATCAACTTTGTTTAATGATAGGGTTACTGAGTAAACATCAATTAAAACAGAATCAGTTCTTTGACATCCGAGACTGCTGACCTCTACTATGAATAAAGTGGACTGAGCAGGAGAGGCTATTGGGTTGCTAATGAGGTTATTATTAATTCCTGTATTCGGCTTCCATGAGAAAGACACCGGTCCTTTGTTCCCTGTTACCTTAGCATTTAATTGAACCGATTTGCCAAGGCATATTGTGGTGTCATTTCCAGCAGACACTTGCAAAGTATTTGCGACAATCACTTGCACAGAATCACTGCGATTGCAGCCGGTACGGTACACATTAATTTTATAGGTAGTTGAGTTTGCAGGAGTCGCTGTGGTGGAAGGCTGGTTTCTTTGGGCAACTGCATTAGGCCCTGTATCAGGCAGCCAAACCAATGAATCATAGGCACCGGAGAGCAGAGCAAAATTTAATTGAACTGGCGAATTGGGGCAAACTGTATCCGGAGAAGCGCTTAAAGAAAACACAGGAGGTGAAACAACACTTACTCTTATACTATCCCTGAGCGTGCACCCTTTTTTGCTGGTGGCCCGAATTTTGTACCATGTATCTTGTACGGGTTTTGCGAAAGGATTAAGAATGGTGTCATTGCTTAAACCAGCAGATGGGCTCCACAAAATAGAAAATGGGCCTACGGATGCGCTGTCAATAATTACAGCTTGTAAAAGTGTTGAATCTCCAGAGCAAATTGTGCGATTATTTCCTGCATCAATTGAAAACTGAGGAGTTCTCGTAAACGACACGACTATCGTATCTGTGTCGGCAACACAGGTATGCAGCTGAGTTCTAAGATAAATTTCTAAAGTATCTTTATTTGGATCTTTTACTACAAAAGGATTATTTATAGATGAGTCAGAAACATATTTAGATGGGAACCATTGATAGCTAAAAAGCTGCTTCCATGGGAAATCAGTATCAGCTTGTCCGTTTAGCCGAATTTGCTGGTCAGGACATACTGAGGTATCAGGCCCGGCATTGGCGTTTTGCCGGTCGTAAATGAAAATGAAAGCACTATCTATATAAGTATTTGCACATCGTCCTTTGAGATATAGGGCAATTCTCTCTACACCTTCTACTGAGCCGTCTTTTATAGGATTAATCGGCAAATCAAGAATTTTTGTATTAGGTGGAATTACCACAGAATCCGGAATTTGAATATAATCTATCCCATTTGTGGCGCTTCCCAATACATCAAATTTAACTATTGTACTATCCGGATACAAGGTATCCAGTTCAAAGCGAAACCAAGCTCTATTACAAAGAGGATCTTCGTAAATATCACGCACGTTTTGTTGAACCGGACTGTTGGTATAAGTTGAAATTTTAACTGCATTGGAGCGAATTGAGGTAAGAAATACCCCTGAATCGAAGTTGGCATCTCCAACATCTTGTATCGCAATTTTTAGACGATACAATTCACATGGAATAACTGCTGCTATTGCTGTTAATCGCACCGTCATGCCGTCAAAAATTAAATTTTGAGCTGTGTTTTCAATATACAAATGCGAGTAATTTCTCGACTCGCCTGGCCTATTGCATGTTCCAAAACCTGCTTCTGATCCCGGAACTCCCGGATTAACAGAATTGATAGCGACAGGTAAATTTGTTCCGGGGATAAGCGCTATGTTGGTTTTGTTATAAACCCCACCTCCGGGTTTATTGCCCGTTAAAAAGAAAGCAAATACATCATTGAATTGGCTACATACATACTCGGGATATTCTTCCGAGGCAAACACAAAAGAAAAGCGCAAAGTATCCCCAAGCGGCCTGATATCAAACTCCAGAACACAAGCATCAAAACCATTATTATTTCCAATAATATCGTCTAGGTCAGGATCTGAAGGTGTTAACATAACATCACCCATAAAATTATCATAGGCAGATACAATACTACTGGTATTCCCTGTACATAGCACAATGCCGTTGTTCATCCCTGATACCATAGGCAAACCTCCTGAGAAAACTCCAGAGGAATTAGGATGACAGTTGAGAGATACATTTGAAATGCTTACTCCAGTGCCGGTAAGCTGTTGCGCAAGTTGAATGGCATTATTATTATTCGTAATAGTAAATTGCGCATACAACGATGATATTTGTATTCCCAAAAGAAACGACAGAGCTAATGAAATTATGTATCCGAAAAAGGAAGCTCTGTTCAGTTTACTCCTTTTCACCGATTTAATTTAATTACTAATCTAAAAATACATTTAAAAATAATACCTAAATCCTATAAATCCTTTAATACCCTGATTTGGGGCGTAATTATAAGTGGCATCAAAAAACAAACCATCGCTTCCTATATTTCTATTAAATGGATCGTTGGGCCGTAAAATAGGTTGAGGGGGCTTTACGTTTAAAATATTTTGAATACCCGCAAAAAAATCTACACGATTTTGTATTGACTTCCTCATTTGAATATTTTGGATA
>JAVQWQ010000047.1:0-15556 GCA_033578915.1 Chitinophagales bacterium
TCTAAAAAACATGAATGTCAAAATAATAGCTCTAACAGGAAACAGTGAATCTACCCTTGCTCAAAATGCCAACTTTCATTTTGATGTCAGTGTTGAAAAAGAAGCGTGCCCTCTGCGACTTGCACCTACAGCTTCAACTGCCGCTGCCCTGGCGTTAGGAGATGCTTTGGCAATGACAGTTATGCGCATGCGTGGATTCAACGAGCAGGACTTTGCCTTCTTTCATCCGGGAGGTAATTTAGGGCGTAAACTACTGCGAAAAGTCAAAGATGAAATGGTTACCGAGCCGCTGCCCCAGCTCTTGCCCGATGCAGATATTAAAGAAATAATTAACTCCATCAGTAAATGGCAATTAGGTTTAACGGTAGTAATAGATAATTCAGAAAAAGTGATTGGAATTATAACCGATGGAGATTTGCGCAGAGCTATGGCTAAAACTCCAAATGAGATGTTTTTTCAGCTTACAGCAAAAGATGTGATGACGCCTAATCCTGCCACCACTCATAAAGATATGCTGCTTGCCGATGCAGAAAACCTCATGAAACAATTGAATAAAAACTCTTTGCTTGTAGTAGAAGAAGGAAAGTTATGCGGAGTAATTTATCAGCGTAAAATAAAATACGATCAATAATATGGATCTTATAAAAGACTGGAACGATTACCTGCAAACCTACAAGCGCAGTATTGAAGAACCGGAAGCATTCTGGTCAGATATTGCAACAAATTTCTGGTGGAAAAAACGATGGGATAAGGTTTTGGAGTGGAATTTTACTGAGCCTATGGTCAAGTGGTTTCAAGGTGGAATAACGAATATTTCTTTTAATGCGCTGGACAGACATCTGCAACACTTAAGCGGCCGTGCAGCCATAATATTCGAACCCAACAATCCCGCTGAAAAGGAGCGTATTTTAAGTTATAAACAACTACATGAAGCAGTGTGTCGCTTTTCCGGTGCGCTTAGGGCATCCGGTGTTCAAAAGGGCGACCGAGTTTGTATCTATATGCCTATGTCTCCGGAAGGCGCTATCGCTATGCTTGCCTGCGCACGCATAGGCGCTATTCATTCGGTAGTCTTTGCGGGATTTAGTGCAGAAAGCTTGCGCGACCGTATATTAGATGCCCAATGCAAAGTTCTGATAACAGCAGATGCCTTTTACCGTGGCGAGAAAAAAATTCTGCTGAAAAACATAGCTGATGAAGCTATGCAACATACCCCTTGCATTGAGCGATGCATCGTATATCAGCGGCTCGGCGACAATGTGTACATGAAAAAAGGGCGTGATGTACGATGGGATGAGGTAATGGAAAATGCTATCCCGGTAGATGTACCCGAGGATATGGAAGCCGAAGAACCATTATTTATTCTATATACATCAGGCTCAACAGGCAAGCCTAAAGGAGTTTTACATTCCACGGGAGGTTATATGGTTTACGCTGCATACACTTTCAGACAGGTGTTTCAATATAGAGATGGAGAAATACTTTTTTGCACGGCAGATATAGGCTGGATAACGGGGCACTCCTATTTAATATACGGGCCGCTTCTTAACGGAGCAACCTCAGTAATGTTTGAAGGAATACCTACTTATCCCGATCACGGGCGATTCTGGGACATTGTAGACAAATACAAAGTCAATATTTTTTATACCGCACCAACAGCCATACGCTCGTTGGAAACTTTTGGTGAAGAAATTTTCACATCTAAAGATCTTAGTTCTTTGCGTGTGCTTGGTAGTGTAGGGGAACCTATCAACGAGGAGGCATGGCGTTGGTATCATAAATATGTAGGCAAGGAAAGATGCCCTATTGTAGATACCTGGTGGCAAACAGAAACGGGAGGCATTCTCATTTCACCTATTGCAAATGTAACGCCTTTACAGCCGTCTTATGCTACATTGCCGCTGCCGGGAATTCAGCCGATATTGGTAAATGAAAGCGGAAAAATCATCGAGGGCAACCCGGCAGAGGGGAATCTTTGCATTCGTTTTCCATGGCCGGGTATGGCAAGAACAGTTTTCGGAAATCACGAACGCTTCAGGCAAACATATTTTGCTGCCTATCCGGAATTATATTTTACCGGGGATGGAGCTAAAAGAGATGAAAAAGGTTATTACCGCATCACCGGCAGAGTAGATGATGTTATTAACGTCAGCGGCCACCGTATTGGAACGGGCGAGGTTGAAGATGCCATAAATCAGCATCCTATGATCGTAGAAAGCGCTGTTGTCGGTTATCCTCACGAAACCAAAGGACAAGGCATATATGCCTTTGTCATTTCCTCAGGCAAAATTGATGACACTGCAACATTAATCAGCGAAATCAAACAAATTGTATCAGAAAAAATTGGAGGATTTGCGCGGCCTGACAAAGTTCAGGTGGTTTCTGGACTACCTAAGACTCGCAGCGGAAAAATTATGCGCCGGATACTCAGAAAAATTGCGGAGGGAGATACTTCTGATTTAGGCGATACAACAACTCTCTTAGACCCATCGGTAGTACAAACAATTATTCAGGGAGCACAGTAAAAAACTTATGATATGAATATTATTGCTATTGAAGGAATGCAGTTTTATGCTCATCACGGCTATCATAAAGAAGAGCAGATTCTGGGTGGGAAGTACACTGTTGATATTTATATAACAGCAGACCTCACAGAAGCCGCACAAAACGATGATTTGCAAAAGACCATTAACTACGAGAAAGTTTACGCTATAACAAGGGGAGAAATGGAAAAACACAGCAAGTTGGTAGAGCATGTTTGTCAACGTATTGCCTCTGCTGTAAAAAATAACTTTCCCCAAATTGAAAAACTGCGGGTAAGGGTCAGCAAGTTCCAGCCACCCTTGAAAGGAAATGTAGAGCGTGTATTTTATGAAATGGAATTGTAGGACTACAGGCTTGGTTTATACACTATCAGAGCCATGATTTGTAATAGTCTTTGTCCTCTATATCCTCTGCATCTTTGCATATCCATAGCGGCCTGAATGTATCTACCATAACAGCCAATTCGCGCGTTTCTTCCTGGCCTAAACTGCGCTCTATAGCACCGGGATGCGGGCCATGAGGTATGCCTATGGGATGAAGCGTAATCATACCTTTTTCTACGTGTTTGCGGCTCATAAAGTCGCCATCTACGTAGTACAAAACTTCGTCGCTATCAACATTGCTGTGAAAATAGGGTGCAGGAACAGCGAGTGGATGATAATCGTATTTGCGTGGAACAAAACTGCATACTACAAAATTGTGTGCCTCGAAAGTCTGATGCACAGGAGGCGGCTGATGCACCCTGCCTGTAATAGGTTCAAAATCGTGAATAGAAAAAGCAAATGGATAATGATACCCGTCCCAGCCAATCGCATCGAAAGGATGATACCTGTAATGATAAGGATAAATTTTTCCTTCTTTCTTGATGTAAATCAGAAAGTCCCCCTCCTGGTCAAAAGTTTTGAGATGCTCGGGCGTGCGAATGTCGCGCTCGCAATAAGGAGCATGCTCCAGTAATTGTCCGAAACGATTACAATAACGCTTCGGGTAGCGAATAGGAGAAAATGACTCAACTATAAACAGGCGATTTTCAGTAGTTTCAAAATGAATCTGATATACTGTTCCCCTCGGGATAACCAAATAATCACCATACCTGAAGGAAATTTCTCCGTAAAGCGTCAGTAGCTTTCCGTTGCCTTGGTGAATAAAGATAAGTTCATCGGCAGATGAGTTTTTGTAAAATACATCTTTTAGGCCATTGGTGGGAGCTGCAAGAGAAATATGGCAATCTGTATTGGCAAGAATGGTTTTGCGACTTTTGAGGTAATCACTCTCCTGTGCTATTTGAAAACCTTTATAGCAGCGATGCCGCATGTTGTATTGTTCAGCAATTTGCGGAGAGACATCTACCGGATCGTCAATCTGCTGCACTGCAGTGGGCGGATGAACATGATAGACCAGTGAATAAACATCGCTGAAACCCTCTGTGCTCACCAATTCTTCAGAGTAAATTTGCCCATTTGGTTTGCGAAATTGTGTATGCCGCTTGTGAGGCACTTCTCCCAGCTTTACATAATGAGGCATAATAACCTATTTTGAGCCCGTAAAATAATATGGTTTTACATTTGATGGATTGTTTTTGTCGGTAGCAGAACCGGAAATGGTCAGATTTTTACTACTGAGTTTTAAGGTAGCTTTAAAGCGATAAATCGCGGGATCTCCAGCTATCTGTCCTTCTTCATCTACTGATGCCTCAGTGGCAGAGACCAACTTGGCTGCTTGTATAGTAGCATAGGTAATGTAAACGGAACTGATTACAGTTTGCAGCTCTACTTTCAAGGTTTTATTATCTACTTTGTTGATTAATACACGTTGTATGTATTGTCCTGCCTGGCCATCATAAGTTCCTACCCAGTTATCGGCATCTTTCCTGCAAGCGCTGAAAGCAAGAAGTATAAGCAATACAAAAGCGGATTGAATTAATCTGAAACTTATGCGGCTTTTCTGCATGATGTTTATGATTTTAATATGAATTTAGGTAACTTAATTGAATAAAGAAGCATATTAATCAATAGTTTTTTATATATTATTCCATGTTTCGAAGTTAATCCGTAGTGAACAGGTTACAATGAATAATAAAATATCCGCGATTCTAAACGACAACAGCAAACCTCCAAAAATTTCATGCTTTTGAGTATAACATTACAACTTTTGCAGCACAAGTATTTATCTATTTTCGCGTCATATGAGTAATGAAACTGCAGGAAGCCTCTTCCAGGAAATCATATCACACTGCAAAGAATATGGGTTCATTTTTCCATCCTCTGAAATATATGAAGGCCTTGGGGCTGTTTATGATTATGGCCCAAATGGCGTTGAGCTGAAAAACAACCTGCAGCAGTATTGGTGGAGAAGCATGGTTCAGCTGAATGAAAATATTGTAGGCATTGATGCGGCAATTTTTATGCATCCGAAGACGTGGAAGGCTAGCGGGCACATAGATGCGTTTATGGATCCGCTTATAGATAACAAAGACAGCAAAAAGCGCTATCGCGCCGATGTGCTGATTGAGGATGCTTTGGCGGCCCTGGAGTTAAAGATTCAAAAAGAGATTGATAAGGCGGCAAAAAAATTTGGGGAAAATTTTAATCAAACCCTGTTTGAGCAAACTAATCCTAATGTGCTGCGATTAAAAGATAAACTACACACTTTTCAGAGACGTTTTAAAGATGCGCTGGATAATAACGACCTTGCTGCACTTAAGCAAATCATTCTTGACCTGGAGATTGCCTGTCCGGTCAGCGGCACACGCAACTGGACAGATGTGCGTCAGTTCAATCTGATGTTTGCTACCGAAGTAGGAAGTGTGGCAGACGAAGCAGGAGTAGTTTATTTACGGCCAGAAACAGCACAGGGAATTTTCGTCAATTTTCTGAATGTGCTGAATACTTCGCGCCAGCGGATACCTTTTGGCATAGCGCAGGTGGGTAAGGCATTTCGCAACGAAATTGTAGCGCGGCAGTTTATTTTCCGCACACGGGAATTTGAGCAGATGGAGATGCAGTTTTTTGTGCGACCAGGCACGGAGATAGAATGGTACCATTACTGGAAAGATCAAAGAATGCAATGGCACCGCAGCCTGGGATTTCCAGAAAGCAAGCTGAAGTTTTTCGACCATATTAAACTAGCTCATTATGCCAATGCTGCTGTGGATATACAGTTTGAATTCCCTTTCGGCCTCAAAGAGATAGAAGGCATACACTCGCGCACCGACTATGATCTGAAGAATCATCAGGAACTAAGCGGAAAGAAGCTCCAATACTTTGATGCGGACTTACAGCAAAGCTATATACCTTATGTGGTAGAAACTTCTGTAGGTTTGAACCGAACTCTTCTTGCACTGATATGCAACGGATACGAGGTTCAGCAACTTGATGACGGAAGTACACGCACGCTTCTTCGGCTACCTGCTTTTCTTGCTCCGGTAAAAATTGCCGTTTTGCCTTTGGTGAAAAAAGACGGTTTGCCGGAGAAAGCGCGCGAAATTTTTGAAATACTGAAATTTGACCATAAGTGCTTTTATGATGAAAAAGATTCAATTGGAAAACGCTATCGCAGGCAAGATGCCATCGGCACTCCCTTTTGTATCACTATAGACCATCAAACTTTAGAAGATAATACAGTTACCTTGCGGGAGCGCGATAGCATGCAACAGGAGCGCATAAGTATTGATCGCCTTCAGGCGGTAGTTAACGATAAGGTGGACTGGCGCAAAGCCCTTCGTGGAACAGTATGCCTATGAATTTCAGCATAAACTGCAGAGGGAGGCTACTCGACCTGAGCAGGCCTGTAGTGATGGGTATTCTTAATGTTACGCCTGATTCATTCTATGATGGTGGAAAATATACCGAGCCGAAAGCTATTGTTGCCCGTGCAGAAACACTCCTTTCTGAAGGAGCAGCCATTATTGACGTTGGTGGTATGAGCAGCAGGCCAGGGAGTAGTATTGTCTCTCCCCGACTGGAATTGGAAAGAGTGCTCCCTGCAATTGATATTATACTGGAAAAATTCCCTGATACCATACTCTCTATTGACACGCTTCACTCAGAAGTGGCAATGAAGGCTGTAGAGAGAGGGGTATCTATAGTAAATGACATATCCGGCGGCAAATATGACCGCGAGATGATTCATGTAGTTGCAGCGATGCACGTTCCTTATGTAGTTATGCATATGAAGGGTACCCCGGATAATATGATGCAACAAGCCGTTTACGAGGATGTTACGGCAGAGGTGTTCGATTTTTTACAGGATAGAATTTACGTCTGCACAGAAGCAGGAATTCACGACATTATAATTGATGTGGGTTTTGGCTTTTCAAAAAATTTGGAACAAAACTATACCCTGCTGCGCCAATTAGAGGTTTTTGCTGTGTTAGGTAAACCTATGCTGGCCGGATTATCGCGCAAGCGCATGGCCTGGCAATTATTAAATCTTACTCCGGAAGAAGCTCTTCCTGCTACTCTTGCGTTGGAAACTCTTGCCCTTTCAAAAGGCGTACATATTTTAAGGGCACACGATGTTCAGGAGGCTATTCAATGCATTAAAGTGTGGGAGGCCTACAATTTTACCGGAGGGATGGCTGCAACTACTCATCATAAAGTATAGGGAAACAAATTAAGATATGTTCAGCTATGTTTTAATATCTGAAGGCGGGCAAATTTGAGCATAATCTTCTTCTGTCCATATCCTTCAAAGAAGATAGTTGCTATCCGGTTTATGCCTGCGCCTTCCATGGCGATAATTTTTCCCGATCCAAATTTTTCATGCAGTACGTCCATACCGGTTTGAAGCTTTTCTGCTTCGTCCGGTACAAAAGGCTCTGAACTTTGAGTGTGCTTGACGGGCGCTGCAATATTGCGCGTAATGTTAGTGGTTTTGTTGAAAATACTCTTGGCCTGTTCGCGTTTCAGGTCGCCTACAATGGATAAAATTTCTTCGGGCAGTTCATTCAAAAAGCGACTGGGTTGACAATACTGAAGGCTGCCGTATCTGTATCGCGTAGCAGCATAGGAAAGGAAAAGTTTTTTCTCTGCCCGCGTTACTGCAACATAAAACAGCCTACGCTCTTCTTCCAGTTCCTCAAGGCTATAAATGGCCTGTGTATTCGGAAAAAGGTTTTCTTCCATACCCACCACAAACACCACCGGAAACTCAAGGCCTTTTGCGCTGTGTATGGTCATGAGTTTAACCATATCGCTGTTTTCTTTTTCATTTTCATCGCCTGTTAGCAATACAATATTTTGCAGGAATGCACCAAGCAATTTGTCGTTGCCGGCATTCTCTTCATTGTCCTCATATACATCGTTTTCCACAAACTCCTTGATGCTATTCAATAATTCCTGAATGTTTTCAAATCGGCTAACACCCTCCACGGTTTTATCGTTGTACAGTTCTGCAATGATGCCTGTAGCCTTGCCGACGTGTTGAGCGACTTCGTATGCATTTTTTGTCTTAGCCAACACCATAAAGCTATTCATCATCTGAACAAAATCCCCAACTGCCTGCTTTGTCTTAGAAGTAAAGTCGTATCTGTGGATGTTGGTTAAGATTTCCCATGCGCTTTTTTCTTCGGTAATGGAGAGTGATATGATTTTATCTACAGTAGCAGGTCCGATACCGCGGCCGGGATAGTTGATGATGCGTTTTAATGCCTCTTCGTCTTTGGGGTTTACGATAAGTTTTAGATACGCTATGAAATCTTTTATTTCTTTCCGCTGGTAGAAGCTGATGCCTCCGTAAACTTTATAAGGTATGTTCATCTTGCGCAGGCTCTCCTCAAAAGCTCTCGATTGCGCATTGGTTCGGTATAATATGGCAAAGTCGCTGTTGCGCAGGTGATCGCGCATCTTTATTTCTTGAATTTTTTCTGCTACGAAACGGCCTTCTTCGTTGTCGCTTGCGGAGCGCACCACTTTTATCTTCTCGCCCTGATCGTTTAGTGTCCAGATATTTTTTTTGATCTGGTTTTTATTGTATTGTATAAGCTTATTGGCGGCTTCTACGATATATCGGGTGCTGCGGTAGTTTTGTTCAAGCTTAAAGATTGTGAGATCAGGAAAATCGTTTTCGAAGTTGAGGATATTGTCAATAGTTGCTCCACGGAATGCATAGATGCTTTGGGCATCATCGCCAACAACTGTAATATTCTGAAACACATCTGCAATGCGCTTTACAATAGAATACTGAAGCGGATTGGTGTCCTGAAACTCATCAATAAGAATAAAGCGGAACTTATGCTGATATTTATACAAGACATCGGGAAAAGTGTTGAAAATCTCATAGGTTTTAAGCAGCAGGTCATCAAAATCCATTGCACCGCTCTTGAAACAACGGTCGCAATAGCTTTTGTATATGTTAGCTGTATAAGGCCTTTTGGCGAGGCGGTCTTCGTTTAAAAGTTCTTCGTCCTGAAGGTAATCGTCCGGAGTGATGAGGGCGTTTTTGGCTGAAGATATGCGGTAATGAAGCAGATTGGGTTTATAAACTTTTTCATCGAGGTTTAATTCTCTTACTACTGATTTCAAGAGACTACGCGAATCATCGGTGTCGTATATTGTGAAATTTGATGGGTAGCCCAACCGAGGGGCCTCTACACGTAGAATACGCGCAAATACAGAGTGAAATGTTCCCATGAATAAATTACGCGCATCAGCGCCTGCAATCTGTTCTATCCTCCTACGCATCTCGTTAGCGGCCTTGTTGGTAAAAGTGAGCGCAAGAATAGAAAAAGGGCTAACCCCTTGGCGCAACAAATAAGCTATGCGATAAGTAAGTACACGTGTTTTGCCTGAACCCGGGCCGGCTACAATCAAAGAAGGCCCTTCGCAATGCAGTACAGCCTCGCGTTGTGCATCATTTAGTTCATCCAGAAAATTCATGAATTAAAATTAAACAGCTTTATAGCATGTTTTTAAAATTCTTTCCACATAGTAATAAAGCAAAAGAGGCCGCCTTTATGCAGCCTCTTTTTACAACAACTTATAACGACTGTTTGAGTATTAATTTTCGTTAAGCGCTACATCAGGATATGTTCGTGTAATGCCGTCTTTTGTAACTGTTTTGATGCGGTAATGCGCGTTTACGCTGGCCGGCAGAGGGTATTTATCTACTCTCAAAAGATAATTTCCATCTTCGATATCTGCCCCTTCAATCTGTATGTATTTTACTTGACTGTAAAATTCACCGCCACTTCCACTACGCTCGATAATAATGTGGTCGTATTGAGCCATATCCTGTGCAAGAATGTGTAATATGACTTCATGTTTGTTTCGCTCCAGTTCTAAAGCTACCTCTGCATCCGGGTCCTTAAAAACATGCTTGTTGCCGGGATTTGCTGCAAAACTATAGGAGAAGGTTCCAACCGTTGCCAATAATATGATTACGTCTTTCATAGGTTCTCCTTTTGGTTCAATATTACGAAGAGAACCAGCTTTAAGTTACATAAAAGAACAATTTTTAGCGCGAAAAACGATTCTTTCTCCACCATGCAAAAATAATCCCACCACCGGCAGCTAGTAACATGGGCAAGAGGACATTGAGTACTTGTAGATAAGTTTTGAATCGTTCTACTTTGGTGGCATCCAACAGGCGGAGTTTTATTTCTTTGTTTCTGGTTTCGAGCAGGCTTTCGTTATGTGTAAGATATTCTATACAATTAAGCATAAAATCCTTGTTTGCTAAAGTTTGTCTGGTCAATGGTTGATAACCAAGGGGATAAACGCCCAGATCACCACGCCTTTCGTTTCTGATAACATCACCGTCAGCAATTATGATTTGTTTTGCAGGCTTGCCTTCGGAAATGAATTTGAGGTCTTCTAAAGAATCGCTAACTGCCAGAAATTCCGGAGCAAGCCTGTTCTTAAACACAGAAACAAATTTTCCCTCAAGTAAAACAGCAGCTGGAACACGAGATTGGCTAAAGTAACGAGGATCAGGCCTATCTGCTGCGATGGCAAAATTAAGCCTGACCGGAGTGCGCTGTGCCCTTGCATTGCCGGTAGTGTGTAGCAAAATAGTTTTCCTTATGTTATTTTTTATGGTATCCACGCTGCTTACAAACTGTGCCGCTACAGGGTCGAGGTTGCGGTTAATAGCGTGATTATTGCTTCCAATTAAATATGGGAAATAATACCATGGGAAAAGCTGTGTCTGCGGGCTGTTTCCGAGGTTACCTATTACCAGAGGAATAGCTCCGCAAAGATTAATGTCCTGAAGGAGATCGTTATTGATGCGCACACCGTATTTAAAAAGCATATCATCGAGGTTCAGGTCGCGGTCCATCACGAACTGACCGGTTAAATTTTCTTTGAGCGAGTCCATATCGGCTGTGGTAACATCGAGCAACCACAACACATTGCCACCACGCATGATATACTGATCTATTTTGTATTTCTTCTTTTCATCGAATGGTATGCGAGGCTTTGGAATTACAATGGCATCTAAACGCGAGGGTATGGCATATACGCTGTCGAGATTAATGTCCTGTACTTCGTAACGTTGTGCTACCAGTGTTTGAAGCATATCGGCAATGTCCTGGCGCTCCAGTTCGCCTTGTCCTCTGGTAATTCCTACGCGCGGGCGTCTGTATTGAGAAAGCTTTTTTATGGCATTGGCAAATTTGTATTCCAGTTGTATTACTGAATGATTGAGTATTTCTTCCGGAGAAAATCCGGCCTGATTCTCCAGTAGTTGAACAGGAAAAGATTGCCCCTTGTAATTAACCATAGCGCCGGGTATAATAATACGTTGGGTGCTGGCATCTTTGCCTTTAGTAAGGAGATTAGTGGCTGTCAGGCCCTGTTTTCGCATTTCATCCAAAATATCTTTCTTTTCTCTTTCAGTTTTTCCTTCCAGCGGATCGCGAAATTCAAATTGGAGCGATGCCCTGTTAACCGCACGCATTTCATTCAGTATATCTCTTGTCGATTCTTTCAGTCGGACAAAACCTGATGGCAACTTTCCATCTAAATACACTTTTATCACCACTTCGTCTTCCAGTCCTTTCAGCAAAGCCTTGGTGGAAGAAGAAAGAGAATATCGCTTTTCAGCAGTCAGGTCTAAACGGAAGTAGAAGTATGAAGCGAGAATGTTTGCCAGCAATAACAGAGTTATCCATAGCGCAAGATTCGTTATCGCTGCCCTGCGCGCTCCTTTTTCGGTTTTCATGTTTGTATTATGCTGTTGTATGCTCACCATTTTCTGGCGCTAAGGACAGTTTGTGTAAAAAGTAAAAAAGCAGTGATAACTGATGAAAAATACACCAAATCGCGACTATCTAAGACTCCCTTGCTCATACTGATGTAATGAGCTTCTATGCCTATTTGCTCTACGATGTAATCGTATTTGCCAAAGAAAACGCCCAATTTTGCCAGATAACCAAATGCCTGAAACATGATAAAGCAAAGTACCGCGCCTGCCAGAAAAGCTATAATTTGATTTTGTGCGACGGAGGAAGCAAACAGTCCAATAGCCGCAAAAACGCTACCGAGCAAAAAAAGTCCTATATAAGATCCCATAATACCCCCTGTGTCTATGTTACCAACCGGAAGCGCGAGAAAAAAAACAGTTATAAAGTAGATTAATGTTGGAACCAGGGCTACAGCAAGCACTGTTACAGCAGCTAAATATTTTCCGAAAATGATTTGAAACTCGTTGATTGGGCGCGTAACCAACCATTCGTAAGTACCATATTGTTTTTCTTCTGAAAAAGTGCGCATAGTAATGGCAGGCACCAGCAACATAAAAATGTAAGGCGAAAGCGCAAAAAGCCCGTCAATATTTGCATATCCGAAATCAAGAATGTTGGTATCAGGAAACACCCAAAGGAACAATCCAAGAATTATAAAAAAAGTAATAAGGGCAAGAGTCCCCGTCAGGCCACTAAAAAAAAGACGTATTTCTTTGCTGTAAATTGCCCACATGGCGGGCGAAGTTAGTTTTCTGAAAAATCTTTCCCGATAAAAAATTTACAAATAGCTTTGGCCGTATGAAGAACACAATAACAGTAGGTATTACCGATTGCGGAAAATATCAGAACTATTACGATTGGATATCTTCTTTCAGCCCGGAAATTCAGATAGTACGTTTAAGTTATCGGTTGAATAATTTCAAAGAAATTGAAAAGTGTACGCATATTATGCTCACAGGTGGCGAAGATGTCCATCCGCGCTTTTATCATTCCCCTGAATTATTAAAATACTGCCTGCCAGACGACCTAGATGAAAAAAGAGATGAGTTTGAATTGCAAGTGTTGGAGTATTCTCAGGAAAAAGGCCTGCCGCTGCTCGGTATCTGTAGAGGATTGCAAATAGCTAATGTTTTCTTTGGAGGCACCCTCATCCCGGATCTTCCTTCTTTTGGCAAGTTCAACCATTCAAAATTCAACGAGGGCAGCGACCGCTATCACCCTGTAACGGTGGACATCAATTCGATGTTATATACAATTACAATGCGAGACACTGGAATCATTAACAGCGCACACCACCAAAGCGCAGCCATGATAGGAAAAGATCTGGTGGTCAACGCCTTTTCGCCTGATGGTGTGATTGAAGGCATAGAGAGGAAAAATCCTTATCAAAGTTCCTGGCTCTTACTGGTGCAATGGCATCCCGAGCGCATGCGCGACAAAAGTTACAACGAATTTGCTGTAAACATTCGAAAGGCTTTCTTGCAGGCCACTCCTCTAAATCATTAATTTCACAGTGTATATGTATTCTCATAGAGTGCCTATAAGAGTCAGGTATGGTGATACAGACAAGATGGGGTATGTATATTACGGTAACTATCCATATTTTTACGAAATAGCAAGGGCGGAATCTATTCGCGCACTTGGTATCAGCTACAAAGAGATTGAGGATTCTGGTATCATTATGCCTGTAACACGCTTACAGATAAAATATATACAACCTGCCTTTTATGACCAGTTGCTGGAAGTATTGGTATGTATTCCTGAATTGCCAGCACGCGGCATACTTTTTACATACACTATTCTTAACGAAAAAAATGAAAAGATAAATGAAGGCGAGACTGCACTGGTATTTATGCGTAAAGCTGATAACAAGCTGGTGAGAGCCCCACAGATGCTATTAAATAAGCTTATTCCGTATTTTTAAACAATTTTACGGGTAGATACGTTTGAGCCTGCATGCAAAAATTTATTGCCATCTTCCCTTTGCGATTGGTTGTCTATCCCGGACAGCAGCTTAATCTGCACATTTTTGAAGAGCGATATAAACAACTCATACGAGAATGTTTTGAAAACGGTAAAACTTTTGCCATTCCACCTGTAATAGACAGTTACATATATGAATATGCCACAGAAATACGCCTTGCTGAGATAGTACACACAACGCCTACCGGAGAAATGGATATACGTACTGAGGCCACCGGCATTCTCAAAGTTCTTGAAGTAATTCCTAACGTACCCGATAAGTTATATAGCGCGGCCATAGTAAGCGAAGTGCCGCATTTGCCTTTTGACACCGATGAATTAAACTCCCAATTGTACGAGTTGATTCTTAAACTTCACAGGCAATTAGGTACTGGGTTTGATCCCTATAAAAAATTTTCGCGCCCGCTCTCGTTTGACGTGGCTTCTTATTGTGCCTTGCCACTTCCTCTTCAATGCCGGCTGCTCGAAATAAGCTCTGAAAAACAGCGACAACTAGCCCTTATTCAACATCTGATGCAGGTCATCCCTACTCTGGAAGAAACAGAAAAACTGCGCGAAAGAGTGAATATGAACGGCCACTTCCGAAATGAAATTCCGCCAGAGCATTTTGGATTCAGAAAATGAAATGCTTTTTAAACTCTATTTTGCAATGATCGATTAATTAAATAATAATAAAAATGAGGTGTGTAATAGTAACAGGAGGGGCTTCGGGCATTGGCAGAGATGCCTGTATAACTTTGGCAAGCCAAGGTTATGGTATTGCGATCTGGGATATAGCCGAAAAAGGCAAAGAGCTGGCTCAAAATTTATTATCTAAAGGCTATAAGGCTATTTTTTGTTATGCAGACACCTCTGATTTCAACAGTGTTGCAAATGCCATGCAAAATACCCTTTCACATTTTGGTAAAATATATGGCTTAATCAATAATGCAGGAATAACACGTGATGCTACACTAATTAACATGTCTTTGAATGATTGGCAAAAAGTGATTGATGTCAACCTTACCGGAGTTTTCAATTGCACCAAAGCTGCTGCGCCATATTTGATTGAACAAAAAGAAGGAAGAATCATAAATACATCATCTGTGGTAGGTATCTATGGCAACTATGGTCAAAGCAATTATTCCGCAGCTAAGGCCGGCCTGATAGGGCTTACCAAAACATGGGCAAAAGAACTAGGCAAGTACAATATTACTGTAAACGCTGTGGCTCCGGGTTTTATCGCTACCGACATGATAAATACCATTCCGCAAAAGGTGATTGACTTAATAATTAGCAAGACCCCTCTGGCGCGAACAGGCAGCATCAGCGATGTGGTTGCGGCATATAAATTTCTTTTATCAGATGAAGCAGGGTTTATTACAGGCGCTGTTATAAGTGTGGATGGGGGCCTTTCGTTGTAGTTTTCGCTTTAAAAGTTTAAAGTAATTCTTATTTTCCGAAGGCGGCAGGCATTATAAACAAGCAAGCATTGTGTAGTGTGGTTTACAGAATATTGGCTGGCGCCCTTTTCTTTCTTGCTGTGAATAGATAAAGCCCTATTAGCATGAATGCTACAGATATTATTGTGCTGATAATAACTCTTAAGGAAAGCAGAAAAATATTATAAAATGTGCCGGATTCTACCAAAAGGTAAAATGCATGGTGTATGAATACTCCAATAGAAAGATAAATAGTAAACCAGGTAAAACCTTGTGAAAAAATATTTGGCGATTGGTCGAATACGGTGCCCTTTGGTGTTATTAGATTAATGAGAAAAGGCCTGATATAGGCTACTAATAAATTAGCAGCCGAATTGAAACCAAGTGTCCCCAGGAAGATATCTGAAAGTAAACCGCTCAC
>JAVQWQ010000048.1:0-14568 GCA_033578915.1 Chitinophagales bacterium
CAGCCTCCAGAGTTGCATGTTCCAACATTCGATAAATCGAATATGATGAATGTTTATAAAGAGATTGATATAATTCACGAACGATATTTTTGTCAATAAATTGATTGATATTTTCTTTTTCCCAGAGCTTTTTTAGTGTAGAATTCTCGTCGAGTGACACAGCAATTTTGTTGCTAGCTAAAAGCGTACTGAAGGATTGGTCTTCGTTAGTTTTAAGAAATTTTGCCTGTCGAAGGCTTTTATCAACCAGCACGTATAAGCAAGTGTCCACCAGATATCTCAACATGGTGAGATAAAGTTGCAGAGTTTTATGAAAGGTAGTTTTCAGTTGCCCTTCGAGAAAAGTTAAAGGGACATCGTTTGCAAGTTCCTTCGCATAATATGTTTGCAAAACCTTTATCCTAATGTGACGCCTGCCCAACATTTTCTTTCCTAATCAGTTTTGCTTTTTCGATACGTTCCAGTGCAATTTTCATTGCAGCCTCATGCGTTGAAATATTTTCTTCTTCGCTGATCTGAAGAATATGAAGCGTTTGGCTGTAAATTTTTTCTGTTTTTTGCCATGCCTGCTTTTCGTCATAACCAATCACCTCCTGGAAGCAATTAATAACGCCTCCCGCATTAATGAGAAAATCTGGTGCGTAAGTAATTCCCCTTTCCTTCAAAAGAAGTGCGTCTCTGTTTTCGTCCTCCAGTTGATTATTTGCTGCTCCTGCTATGATTTTAAATTTAAATTGTGGTATTGTAGTAGGATTAATTGTAGCTCCTAACGCACAGGGGGCATAAATATCTGCATCAAATGCATAAACTTCTTCCGGATCTATGGGAGTAATGTTTAGGTGCCGCACTGCATTTTGCAAAACCTCTTGATTAATATCAGCAGCAAAGACCTTAGCTCCATCTTCCAATAATCGTTTAGCAAGATAAAAACCTACATGGCCTATACCTTGCACCACTACTTTTTTATTTTCTAAACTCTCAGAGCCGTATATTTTTTTTGTTGCTGCCTTGATGCCAAGGAAGACCCCGTATGCAGTGAATGGAGAGGGGTCTCCACCGCCTCCATGCTCCGGTGGTTTTCCGCTTACAAATCGTGTAACAGGCATCATCCACGCAATTTCCTTTGTAGATGTACCTACATCTTCTGCAGTGATGTAGCGGCCGCCCAACTCATCTACGATTTCTGCAAATTTTCTCCAGAATTTTTCATCGCGCCTTGATGCATCTCCGTGAATAATCACCGATTTTCCTCCGCCTAAATCAATGCCGCTGATAGATGATTTAAAAGTCATGCCTCGGCTGAGCCTAAGCACATCAACCATAGCGCTATCCAAAGAAGTGTAGTTCCATACTCTGCAGCCACCCAGAGCCGGGCCAAGTATTGTATTGTGAATTCCAATAAATCCTTTAAGTCCGGTTTCTTCATCAAAAAAATAAAGCACCTGTTCGTGCTGCATGCGCTCTGCCAGTTCAAGCGGGCTTTGGTATTTAGGCGAAAGTTGCACCTCTTTTAAAGTAAAAGAACTCATGTAAGGAGCTTAAAAGTTCGCCGCGAAAGTAGTCGAAAATAGCATAGTTGAAAATGGCAATCAAGTAATGTGTCAGTTCAATAAAAGTAGCGGGCTTTTTTCATAAGCTTACTAATGATTATTGAAGAATTTTCTATGTATGTATTAATAAAATATGCAGCGAACGAATTTCATTAGACAAGGCTGATTTATATTGCCGATTACATTTTGCATTTAAATGTTGCTTTAGCTGCCATTATCAAGAGACGATGTATATTGTCTTTAACATGAAAGAGTGGATAGTCTGCGAGATACAAAGAATATTGTTAAAACTAAAACAAGAGTTGGAATGAGAGCAAGAATGGAAGTGAAAATCTTATGCTAAACCTCTGATGAATCAGAAAACATAAATGAGTTTAACCAATTTAAAGTTTGCAACTTTTGAGTTTATGATATGCTTTCAAGTATTTATTTAAACGCTTTAGGTCTTTTTCACTAAGTTCGGAGAATCTTGTAATATTCATATTATCCAATAAATCATTTATCTTAACCTTTACTGCTAATGGATTTTGCATCACTCTATCAAAAAATTTATCGTAATCCTCATCTGGATTTTCTTTGGTCAGGCATTGCAGAGCGTTGAGTACTTCATCCGAAAATCCCTCTTTTTTCAAGTGTTCGAGAGTCGTGTCGCTATCTTCCAACACATCGTGTAATAAGCCACAAATTTTTTCTTCTTCTGTGTTACCCATAGCCATCACACGCAGTGGATGAAAAATATAATCACTGCCTGCTTTGTCTTTTTGTCCTTTGTGCGCTGAAAGGGCTATTTCTAATGCTCTAGATAGAGTTGACATATTTTTTTTGACAAATCTAAATAAAGGCCCTAATTCTGCATTTAAGTGTCTCCGTCACATCCTTAACATAAGTCGGTTTTCCTTAATTGGTCGGATTACTGGAATTTGTCTTAGCAATCTGAAAATATTAAACACTATTATGAAGCAGTCGCTGCCTCTAGATAGCTGCATTAAGTCAGTCGAGGTGGGCTAGTGCCTTCAATATCCTTTATACTTTACTACAAAAGCTTTGACTTTACAAAACCTAAAGATTATTTAACCAACTTTACCTCACATTGAATCTTTGGGAATTGTAATATCATTTAAAACAATTTACTTTGCCTATCGGTTTTATAGAGATATTATGTTTGGCAAAAAATTAAAGATAGGACTATTTGGTTTCGGGGTAGTTGGACAAGGGTTATATGACGTTATCCATAAATCAAAAGGCATAAATGCAGAAATTGTAAAAATATGCGTTAAGCATCGCGAAAAACCAAGGCCGATAGGCATGGAAAATTTCACGTTCAACAAAGATGAATTGCTAGAAGATAAGAGCATTGACGTTATCGTTGAGCTAATAGACCACGCAGACGAGGCATTTGAAATCGTATCAACAGCAATGAAGAATGGCAAAGCCGTGGTTAGCGCCAACAAAAAAATGATAGCAGAGCATCTTTCGGAACTTTATCAATTACAAAAACAATACGATGTACCCTTTTTATACGAAGCCAGTGTATGCGGGGCCATTCCAATCATCAGAAATCTGGAAGAATATTACGATAATGATTTATTGGATGCCGTAGATGCTATATGTAACGGCACTACCAATTACATTCTCACAAAAATTTCTGAGGAAGCCCTCCCCTATTCCGAGGCGTTGCGGCAAGCACAGATACTCGGATTTGCAGAAAGCAATCCTGCGTTGGATGTACAGGCATTTGATCCCAAATACAAGCTTAATATTCTTATTTTACACACCTTCGGGCTATTTGTCCCTCATGAGAAAATATTAAACTACGGTATAGAACATCTCAATGAATGTGATGCCACCTACGCCAGAGAAAAAGGGCTTAAAATCAAACTGATTGCACAAACAGCCAAAAAAGGAAATAATGTAATAGGTTTTGTGATGCCGAAATTTGTGAGTAAAGAAAGCTTATTTTTTGGCGTAAGAAATGAGTTTAATGCCGTGCAGCTTAGCGCTGCATTTTCCGAAAAGCAGTTCTTGCTTGGCAAAGGCGCGGGCAGCTTTCCCACAGCCAGCGCTGTGCTTAGCGACATCTCAGCGCTCAGCCACCACTACCGATATGAATATAAAAAGGTTGGGCAAAACGGAAAACTTGAATTTTCCAACGAGGAAATCATCCCGGTTTATATGCGTTATCAAAATAGGGATGATGTACATCAAATAAAATTCGAATCTATTGATGAAGAATTTCAATCTCCTAAACACAGATATGTAACAGGCACTGTAAAAATAAAACACTTGCTGGATGCCGGCCTCAACGATAGAAAAGATATTTTTGTTTGTGCACTGTAAACAATTTACTTTTACATATACATAAACTTTAAAAGATGGAACTAACTCAAACAGCAAGCGCTACGGCTATACCTACCTCAGTTAATACACCTTTTGAGATTATTCATCAAATTTACGAGGCACAAAAACAAAACCGTTGGAACGTAAGCAAAACCAATGCTTCCCAAAGAATAAAAAAACTGAAAAAACTGCGCGAAGCAATTTTAAAAGACAAATCAAAAATTGCCAGTAGCATATATGCTGATTTTCGTAAACCGGAAGTAGAAGTAGAATATTCAGAAATAGCGCCGGTAATTATTCAACTGAATCACGCCATTCGCAACCTCGAAGAATGGATGGAGCCAAAAGAAGTTGATACTCCCTTGATATTTCTGGGGACAAGCTCCAAAATAATATATGAACCTAAAGGTTTAGCCCTGATACTTACCCCATGGAACTATCCTTTTCAATTACCGCTGGTAGGGCTAATTTCTGCAGTTGCAGCAGGTAACACAGTAATACTTAAACCCAGCGAATTTACTCCTAATGCTTCATTGTACCTTAAAGAATTGCTTGGCAGTGTATTTCCGGAAAATGAAGTAGCTGTGGTTTTAGGCGACCATACCGTATCTGCCGAACTTCTCAAACTTAAATTCGACCATATTCATTTTACGGGAAGCCCTGCTGTAGGAAAGCACATCATGCGAGCAGCAGCAGAGCATCTCACTTCAGTAACATTGGAACTGGGCGGCAAATCACCGGTGATAATTGACGAAACAGCAAACGTAAAGTCTGCTGCGATGAAAATAGCCTGGGGCAAATTTTTAAACGAAGGGCAAACCTGCATAGCCCCTGATTATATTTTAATACACGAAAGCAAATACGAAGGCTTTTTAAACCATATGCGCGAAAGAATAAAAAAGAACTATGGAGAGGAGCCGGAAAAATCTCCGGACCTATGCCGTATTGTAAACAGAAAACACTTCAACCGAATAAAAAACTTACTGGAAGATGCCATTTCAAAAGGAGCTAATATTGAAGCCGGTGGAAAACTAAATGAGAATGAAAATTACGTTTCACCTACCATATTGACCAATGTGCCCGAGGATGCACTAATTATGCAAGAAGAAATTTTCGGGCCTATTTTGCCCGTGCTAAAATATAGAGATATTGACGAAGCTATTCAATTTATCAATAAAAGAGAAAAGCCTCTTGCTCTGTATATTTTCAGTGAAAAAGCTAAAAATCAAAAGTATATTATACAAAACACCACAGCAGGAGGAACAGTTATTAATGACAACATAGTTCATGTATCTCAGCCCAACCTTCCCTTTGGAGGCGTGAATCATAGCGGTATAGGAAAAAGCATGGGGTATTACGGTTTTAAAGAATTCAGTAACGAAAGAGCGGTAGTGAAACAACTCCACAGTGGCTCTACCATGCAACTGCTATATCCGCCTTACAAGTCGTTTCACAAAAAAGTTATCAATCTTATGCTCAGATGGCTTGTTTAATCAAAGCCAATGCAAAATAGACTTTTCCGGATTGTACCGTCCAAACGATATACTCTTTTAATTTTCTCCGTTATCCTTTTTTTAATACTTACCCTTCAGCACGGGTATGAGTTTGGTTATAATGATCAGGTAGAACTCCTACCCTACGCTTTTTTCTTAAAACACAGAGAATATTACAAAAGTGATTTTTTCATTCAAAGTTTACATGCTACACTGCCTAACGAAAGAATCATCATGGCCTTGCTGCTTCAGCCTTTTATAGACCAAATTGATTCATGGAATATTGTTTTTCATTTTATAACATCCTTGGTTCTCATCATCGGTCTAGCAGCAACAGCTCATGTCCTCATTGGAAATCTTGGTTGGGCAATAATAGCTGTAAGCGTTTCCTTAATACGTTATTACGATTACGGAATCGGAAACAACGAAGTATGGACACCTTCTTTTCAGGCAAGCAATCTGGCTTGTGCACTGCTCTCCTGGGTATTTTATTACATTTTAAAACATAAAATCAACAAGGCCTTTATGCTGCTAATCGCAGCAAGCTTAGTGCATCCCTTAGAAGGACTTCATGTATTTATTGGAAGCGCATTTTTTATTTTAGGACATACCGTAAAAGATTTTTCGGAAATAAATATTAAAAAAGTTCTTTGGCCTTTGATTTATACCGCGACTGCAGGGGTATATATGACAGCTATATATTTAGCAAAACAGAAAAACAACCACGTTATTTCTTCTGAAGAGTTGTTTGATATTCTGTTTAACTTTCGGCATGCCCATCATTTTATTTTTTCTTCGTTCATACCTCAAAAAATTGTATTTACATTTTTATGCGTACCATTAGCTGTTGTAGCATTTTATCGAAGACATAGGTTTATAGGGCGATGGGTAGAAACAAGTTTCGGTATATTAATCGCTTACATATTTTTTGTTGAGTTCTTTAATTCCCCAACAGTAGCAAGCTTTCAGGCCTATAAAAGTGCACAGTGGATAAAATTTTTCGGAATTGTAGCAGTAACAAAATTTCTAAAAGAAATAATTTCATTATTAACCAATAAAAGTTTTGAAAAAACTATTCAGATTGTTCTCTGTGTATATCTTTTACACTTTGCCACAAAAGAGTTTTGGGCAGGTAAGAAAACGTTTGATGATATTTTGTATAAAAACAACAAAGCAATGATTAACATCTGTGAACAGATAAAGCGATATACACCGTTGGATGCAGTTTTTATACAACCTTTTGAAACTACAGAATTGAAATGGTATGCCAGGCGGAGCAGTTATGTAGAATTTAAGGCTAATCCACGCCATAAAGGTTTTGTAGCAGAATGGTACAACAGAATCAGAGAAGTCTATGGTATTCATACTGGTTGTAGAATTAAAGGTTTTGAATTGCGCGATAAGGCAAATACATATTTTTTAGAACTAACAACTACTCAGTTGCAGAAACTTAAAACAAAGGGCGTAACACACCTGCTAACATTTAGAAACTTCAAGGCAAAAGGCCTTAAATTGATAATAGCAAACGAAAAATATGCCGTATATCAATTATAATGGTTTAATCACTACACCAGAACAGATTGCGGGAATAAACCGATTGAAATACGGAGATGGCTTCTTTGATACCTTAAGAGTATTCAATAAAAAAATTTCATTGCTGCCATATCATGAAAGAAGAATCACAGAGAGTATTTCTATACTGCATATCGAATTTAAAAACTTTAATCTTCGCGATGAAG
Source organism: Chitinophagales bacterium (assembly GCA_033578915.1). Lineage (GTDB taxonomy): Bacteria > Bacteroidota > Bacteroidia > Chitinophagales > LD1 > UBA7692. The sequence continues at coordinate 7,120 of JAVQWQ010000048.1, forward strand.
TACTTAAAACTATTGAAGCAAACCAACTAAAGCATGCGCGCGTAAGAGTTCAATTTTGCCGCACTGCAGGAAACAGATATTTGCCTGAAAACAACTCCAGTATTTTTTGGATTGAAACAGAAGATGATTATTTAACTTCTTATGAATTAAAAAAAGTATCGTGTGTTGGCATCAGCAAAAAGTATTATAAGTCTAAACATTTCTTGAATAACATTAAAAGCTCGAGTGCATTACTGCACGTGATGGCAGCACTGGAAGCCAAGCAGATGGGCTGGGAAGACTTGATTTTGTTAAACGAGGAAGGATTAGTATGCGAAACGATTCATTCAAATATTTTTTTTGTAAATGAAAAGGATGAAGTAGTAACACCACCGCTAAACTCCGGTTGTTTAGCAGGTGTGATGAGGGCAGCTACGATAGATATTTTAAAAAGCGAAGGCTGCTGTATTGAGGAAAGAAACATTCATCCCAACGAAATACCAAATTTTAAAGAAGCATTCAGCACGAATGCCGGTTCGGGAATATCTCAGATTGCTCAGATAGCAGATACTTTTTTTAAATCAAATCTTTTTTCGATTAAAATTTGTCATGCTCTGAATAAGAAAATAGATATTCTATGATTCTATTAATGAAGTTCCATTCATTTCCGGTGGTTTTTCAATATGCATAATTTCAAGTATGGTAGGCGCTATATCAGCAAGAATGCCATTTTTTAACCTGAGTTTTCTAACATCATCACCTATGATAAAAAAAGGAACGGGATTGGTGGTGTGTGCAGTGTTGGGGCTCCCGTCCTCGTTAATCATAAAATCGGCATTGCCATGATCTGCTGTTAGAATAATAGTATAATCATTTTTTAGTGCATTAGTGATAACTTTTTCCACGCAGGCATCAACTGTTTCGCATGCTTTTATAACAGCAGTGTAAACACCGGAATGTCCAACCATATCTGCATTCGCGTAATTCAGGCAAATGAAATCATATTCATTAGCTGAAAGACTTTCTAATACCTTTTCCGTAACTTCTGGAGCGCTCATCTCCGGCTTTAAATCATACGTAGCTACTTTTGGAGAAGGTATTAATATTCTTGTCTCATTTTCGAAGGCTTCTTCTCTGCCTCCTGAAAAGAAAAAAGTAACATGAGGATATTTTTCTGTTTCTGAAATTCTAAGCTGCTTCTTTTGATGTTTTGATAAGACCTCTCCAAGCGTATTTTCCAAATTATCATTGTCAAAAATGTGAAACACGTTCTTAAAGGTGGCATCATAATTTGTCATCGTTGTGTAATGCAAACGAAGCGGATACATATCGTATTCCGGAAAAGCAGATTGAGTCAAAGCGATGGTAATTTGGCGGCAGCGGTCTGTCCTGAAATTGAAGCAAATAACTGCATCATCTGTTGCTATGCTTTTTCCTCCTTCAACTTTAATAGGGAGTAAAAATTCATCAGTCTGATTGATACTGTAGCGTTGTTTAATCGTATTAATCGCATCAAGAGTGGGTTCACCTTTCCCATGCACTAAAAGGTCATAAGCCACCTTTATTCTCTCCCATCGTTTATCTCTGTCCATTGCATAATATCTGCCTACCACTGAAGCCAGATATCCGGACTGAGTGGTGTTCAAAAAATCAATAAGTTCCTTTATATATCCCACACCGCTTTTCGGATCGGTATCTCTGCCATCGGTAAACGCATGAATATGTATCTGGTCTCTGACAAGGCCATGTTCGCGGGCAGCCCTGCATAACGCCTTAAGATGATTGATATGCGAATGTACACCCCCATCGCTTACAAGTCCAATCAGATGTAAAGTTTTATTATTTTGTTTTACATAAGATAAAGCATCAAGTAATTCAGTATTTCGAAAAAATTCTCCCGAATCAATAGACTTATTAATGCGTAATAATTCCTGATACACAATTCTTCCCGCTCCGATATTTAAATGGCCAACTTCACTGTTTCCCATCTGGCCATCGGGCAATCCAACATATTCTCCGCTGGTTTTGAGCTCACAATAAGGATATTTACCATATAAACTCTTTATAAAAGGCGTATTCGCGTTAAATATTGCGTTTGATTTATCCTCCTTGCCATGAGCCCATCCGTCAAGAATAATAAGTAGAACTTTTGTAGTTGACATAAAGCAAAGCTAACAGCTTTTAAAACATAATTTAATTAGCCAGAAGTTATGCAACTTAAATGAAAGGACGTGTATCTTTTATTAGTAAATATTTTTTATCCATTTACATTATGTTTACATTTGCATGAGATTAAAGCGATATTTTATGACAAAGTATGTACGTTTGCTAACCCTTTTGACATTACTTTTTACCATTCAGCAATTAATTGCCCAACTTGTTACCATACCGCCTACCAACCCTAGCGGCACAGGTAATACGATTGTAGGAAGACGCCCATACGGTTGCTTTTTCGGATTTGAGCGCGGGGCGGCTATTTACACCGCTGCGGAAATTGGCACATTTGGTACCATCACAGATATTGGCTTCTTTGTTAATTCCGTTAGCTCCCCCGCGGCTGTTACTCCTGTAAAACTATATTTAAAAGAAACTTCTGCCACCTCGTTCACCGCTTCTACTTATGCAAGTGTTGTTGCAGGGGCTACGCTTGTATTTGATGGCACCGTAACCAATACTGAACTGGTTGTAAATCAGTGGATAACAAAAACTTTGCAAACTCCTTTCTTCTACAGTGGCAGTCAAAATCTGATGGTAATTTTTGAAACTAATTTTGGGGGAGTAGGCGGAGAAGGGTCAACCGCAAAACAGTTTCGGTATAGTACCGCTGCTACTAACTCTTTTCAATACTGGCAGTCAGACAATTCCCCACCCACAACAAACGGAGTGTTGGCCAGTGTTAGAACAAATATTCAGCTAAATATTGTTCCTGCAAGCTCATGTTCCGGAACGCCAAATCCTGGAAGTATTTCAGCGCCTTCTTCTGTATGTCCTGGCACCCCTTTCACTTTGACGCTTAGTGGATATACGATCGGTTCAGGCATCACTTTTCAATGGCAGCAATCAAATGATGGAATTACTTTTGTTAATAAGCCGTTTAATAGCACTTTCCCATCTACTACCGATACAATTAGCGCACCACGTTATTACCGGGTAATTGTTCGATGTGGTAGTGATTCAGCAATAACCAGTTCAGTTTTAGTTGGTATTAATCCCTTTACAGCCTGTTATTGCCCATCTAACGCAACCAGTACAAGCGATACCAAAATTGACTCTGTATTTTTTAACACCATCATAACCGGCAGCCCGCTTACTACTTGTCAAACCTACACAGATTACACTTCACTATCCACAGATATTCAGCGTGGTTTAACTTATCCCATTCGTATTGTGAATGGATTTTGCGGAACTACTCACTATGCAGCGCATGTTGCTGTATTTATTGATTGGAACCAAAATGGACTATTTACAGACCCCGGAGAAACCGTTTACACATTCGGAACCACAACGGGCAGAAACACAGTTCCAATTGGAAATATTACTGTACCCGTTAATGCAGCCCTTGGAAATACCCGCATGAGAGTAATTCTGAGGGAATCAACAGCTCCGAGTCCATGCGGCACCTACACATATGGTGAGACAGAAGATTACACTGTAAACATAATTCCTTCCCTACCATGCCTTGACCCTCCTGCTGCAGGTAGTATTTCTACCGCCAACAACAAAGTTTGTTTTGGGGCTTCGGCAACTATCACTGCCAGTGGATTTGATACGGGTGCAAATCTACAATGGCAATCTTCATCTGACTCTATTCAATGGACAGACATACCTGGTCAAAATAGTTCCGTTTTGATTTCACCCCCAATAAATTCCACAACATATTTTAGGCTAAAAGTTATATGTGTAGATTCTACCTTCACAAATGCTGTTAAGGTTGAGAACAGAATTTGTTATTGTAATTCAGGTGCTACATTTACCGGAGATACTAAAATTGACTCAGTATTTTTGAATACTCTTGTAGCGGGTTCACCACTTACTTCCTGCGAAACTTACACAGACAGAACAAATTTATCTACCAATTTACAGCGATTAGTCTCTTACCCAATAACTATTAAAAACGGATTTTGTGGTAGCACCCACTATGCAGCAAGCGTTGCTGTATATATTGACTGGAACCAAGACGGAGACTTCGCGGATCCTGATGAAACTGTTTACACTTTTGGTACAACTACCGGTAGAGCTACTATTCCTATTGGATATGTTGATGTTCCCGGAACGGCATTATTAGGGCCTACCACTATGAGAGTTGTCCTTCGCGAGGGAACAGGGGTGCCTCCGGCTTGCGGCACATATTCCTACGGTGAAACTGAAGATTATACAGTGATTGTTACTCCCGAACCTCCATGTAACAATCCTCCAGTTGGTGGTATTATATCAGGACCCGACACCGCAGAAGCTAACACTGTTGGTATTTTTGTCCTAACGGGTTATAATGGCGACAACTTCAGTTGGGAAATATCTAACAGTCCAAATGGTCCGTTTAATCCTCTTGGTGTAGATAACGACACGCTCGCTCTGTTTTTGAATGCAGTAGGTACTTTTTACGGAAGAGTAAAAGTTACTTCCCCCGGTTGTCCTCCTGCATATTCTGACACCTTCTCTATTTATGTGTTTCTACGTGGAGATGACCCCTGTGATGCTATCACTGTTCAAATAGGCCAGAATGGGCCGTTTGAAATCGGCCTGCACACTGCTTCACCAAATGAGGTAAGGCCACCGGCTGGAACATGTACAGCGCAAGGAAATTGGTGTAACAGAAGCCTGACAAAATCTGCATGGTTCAAATTCCAAGCCCCGGCTTCGGGAAGAGTTTACATATATACTCCAGGCTTTGATACTCAGTTAGCATTATGGGAAGCTGATAGTTGTGCATCCTTGGCAGATTCCACCTTAGGAAACTACCGCTTATTAGGTGCTAATGACGATAACCCTAATTACTTGGCTTTTGGAGTAAGACAATTTTCATCATTTATTGATACTGTTGAATGTCTTGTTCCTGGCAAATTCTACTATATACAAGTAGATCCATGGAGTACTTCACCAACATTCAGAGATACTACCAGCTTATTCATTATTGAAGCTCCGGCTAAAGATGCCAGCTTCACCGGCCTATCTCAGGATGTGTATTGCGAAAATGCTACGGCTGAAACACTGTTTCCTGCTACTCCCGGAGGAGTCTTTTCTGGGCCCGGCCTTCAAAATAACAATGAATTCAATCCGTCGCTTGCAGGAGTCGGTGGCCCTTATGTTATATCATATACCCTAAATAACTGTTACACTTTTCGCGATACTGTTTCTGTTTCCGCTGTGCCGGATATAGGAAATGTTGTTATCAATAATGTATCCTGTTTCGGTTTACAAAATGGCTCTATAGCCGTAATTATGAATGCAGGTACTCCTCCATTTACTTTCCAATGGAGCAACAATACCTCAGATTCTATAGCCTCTAATCTGGCTCCCGGGCAATATCAGGCAACAATTACCAGTGTTCATGGTTGCGAAATTGTAACGACTCAATTTACTATTACCCAGCCAGCGTCTCCGCTTGATGCAACTGCTAATGGTATAAATGCCAAATGTTTCGGAACTGCAAGTGGTATCGCTTTTGCAAGTGCTCAGGGAGGAACACCACCATACAGTTATTTATGGAATAACGGTGCAACTTCTGACACTATAAAAGACCTTGCAGCCGCTACCTATACCGTTATTGTATCTGACAGCAATAGTTGTAAAGATACTGTTGTGGTGAATATAGGCCAGCCTGCTCCTATAAACATCACAATTACTAAACAAAATGTTACCTGCCACAACGGCAATAACGGCTCCATAACAGCAAATGTTACAGGTGGTACCGGAGCTTACACATACAACTGGAGCAACGGTGCATCTAACACTTCAAACACAATTACGCAGCTAAACGCTGACGTTTACAGCCTGACTGTAACAGATGCTAATGGATGTATCGCAACAATATCTGACACTATTTTGCAACCTCCTGCCATACAGATTTCGTCCAGCAAGACGAATGTGGCCTGTTTTGGCGGTAGCACCGGGTCTATCAATATCACTGTTAGCGGTGGAACTCCTCAATACACTTATCTATGGAGCAACAACGCTACTACCCAAAATGTGAGCGGATTAACAGCAGGAGTTTACACAGTAACGGTTAGAGATGCAAATGGATGCACTGCTACAAAGAACGATACCATCAGACAGCCTTCAGCCCCTCTGTCTGCTACCTCAACATCGACAGATCAAATTGGTAACACCAGTGGTTCTATTACAGTTACAGTTAGCGGTGGAACTCCTGGCTATCAATACAATTGGAGCAATGGAGCAACTACTAAAGACATCACTGCAAATGCCGGCATCTACACCGTTACGATAACAGATGCCAACAATTGCACAGTTGTTCTTAGAGATACCATTAACTTCATCAGTGGTACTATTGAGATTTCTGATGCAGGACTTGTGATAAAAGCCTATCCTAATCCGGTTAGCGAAGTACTACACGTGATGGTTGATACCAAAGAAACTTCTGAGGTTACCTTGGAAATGAGCGATGCATTAGGAAGATTAATTTTGAGAGATGAAAAACCGGCAAATTCACAGGAAATTATTCGTTTGAATGTTGCTATGTTACCCGCCGGACTATATTCTCTTAAAATTAATGTAGGTAATAAATCGGCATCTCAATTAATTAGTATCTACCGATAATTTTTGAAGCAAAAAAACTACAATGCCGCATGGAAACCTCCCGTGCGGCATTTTTATTTTTGGAAAATGATAAAATTCAGAACTGAGTTAACTCTTGAAAAAAACATATTTGAAATAACGCACAAAGACAAAATACTTCTTATTGGTTCTTGCTTTGCTGAAGAAGTAGGCAGAAAATTGTTGCAACACGGATTTAATGCTTTGATAAATCCTTTCGGCGTTATTTTTAATCCTTTTTCTATTGCAGAAATATTACATAGAGGTGTAAGCGGTGATTTAGAAAATTTAAATATTATTCACCACAAAGCACGCTTTCACGCTCTGGATTTTCACGGAAATTTCCAAAGTGAAGATGAGAAATCGCTGTTAGATAAAATCATGGTGCATGTACAACAATTATATGAATGGATAAGAAAAACAGATTTTTTATTTATTACCTGGGGCACCGCCCACGTTTATTTTCTGAGAGAAAACAATAAAATAGTGGCTAACTGTCATAAACTGCCTCAAAATTTGTATGGAAACAGGAGGTTAAAAATAGGTGAAATCACAAGCTGCTATGAAAAACTCATCAGAAAAGTCCTTGAGGTTAATCCAAAAATAAATTTCATATTTTCAGTTAGCCCGGTACGTTACTTCAACTTTGGAATGCATGAAAATCAACTTTCTAAAGCAACTTTGCTTCTTGCCTGCGAT
>JAVQWQ010000049.1:0-14138 GCA_033578915.1 Chitinophagales bacterium
GCCTTCGCTACGCTTCGGCACCTTCGCACAAAAAGCGGATTGGCAAAATGGCTTTGCAGCCAACTTTGTTGGCCGCTTCGCAACTTCGCCAATCCGCCAGTCCGGTACCGGAAACCCTAAAAGAAAGAGAACTCTAGAAAGTTTAAAACATGAAAGTGTATTTAATAAAAACACCGGAGTACGAAATTGAAAACCTTGAAGAGGTTGAGGAATTGCTTAATTCCTTTCAAGGGCCCATGGAGTTTATTGCAGAAAATTACGAATTCAATCCAGAACAATTTCCTTTTTTGGAACAAATTAGTGAGGAAACTCCCTTGAGTTGGTCAGAATTGTTTTTCCTTTGTGATTTTTATAGAAAAACTTTTCAAATCGGAAAATCTGATTTCATCATACTCTTAACTAAAAGAATAAATTCTTTTAATTTCTTTAGTATATTTAATGAAAATAAAAATGCTTTCGTGCAAACAAGTGGATGGGAATTATTCACGCAAGCGAATTCAAAATTTCCTATTGCATATGAAGTAGTTGCAAATGTTCTAAGATGTTTAATGAAGTTACACCTCTCATTTCCAAATGACTGGATTCATATACAGCCCCTGGGCTGTATGAATGATTTTTGTGGAAACAAAAAAGAAATAATTCTAAAATTAAGAACAGGAGACATTTGTAATGATTGTCTCGCCAAAATGAAAAAAGAAAATATTGATGACGAGATAATTAATCAATCACTCGGAATTTTTGAGGTAATAAGAGATCAACTTTTATTTAAACAGGGATTTACACGAAATATAAACCCAAAGTCAATTCATGTTAATAAGGATGGTAAAATATTCATTGGTAACAAAATGATAAACTTAAATCCGCTTGAGTCAACTTTATTCATTTTTTTTCTCAAGCATAATGAAGGCATAATGCTGAACGATTTACAATCTCATAAGAAAGAATTATTGGCAATTTATAGAAAGCTTCGACCAGCCGGAGAAGAGTCAAGTATTGATGAACTTATCAAGCCTTACTATCAAGGAGGAACTTTTTCTGTAAATAAAAACAGATTAAATAAAAAACTCAAAAAAAAATTGGGAGAGCCACTAGCCAACTTCTACTATCTTAATGGAAACAGGGGCGAAGCTTTCAAAATCAATATCAGCCCTGATTACATATCATTTGATATCCGGTACTAATACCCTCTTTGCAACCTTATAAAACTAATTTGTAACCTTACAAAGCTTAATTTCAGAATACGGCCATTCTACATTTGTATCATCAAACCAATAAAACGGTTGGATGAAACAAAAAGAATAGGCAAAATGATATCTAAAGAAACAGAAACATTAAGGCTGTTAGCTAAAAGCTGGAACAATCTGGATGTCAGTTTTATAGAAAAAAAACTGGCTGACAATTTTATTTATGAGTCGCAATGGGTTCTTATACCTATTGAGGGAAAAAGAGAATTTCTTTCTTATTTACATTCAAAATTTACCGCTATTAAAAAAGCTAAGCAGTTACAGACAATGATTGTAACCGCAGAAATTGCAACACATCCATCTTTGCAAAACAGACCTTGCATAGTATTGACACAAATCACTTCAGATTGTATTAGACAAGTCTCAGTGTTAGTGAAAGTTCAGAATAATAAAATAAAACGCATTGATGTATGCTTTATTCCAGACCCTACAGAGGCAGTATTAACGGGAGAATTTCCAAAATAACTTTAAAATCAATAAAATATGGCAATAGAATATAACACTTTTTTAAAAAGTCCAAAATGGTTAAAGAAAAGAAAAATCATTTTGGAAAGAAATAACAACAGGTGCCGTTGTTGTGGAGCAACAAACGGACTTTATGTTCATCACAGACAGTATCATGTTATCAAGCGGACGGGTAGATATCAACTTCCCTGGAAGTATGATAACAAATACCTAATAACGCTTTGTGAGAAATGTCATTCAGCAGGTCATGCAAAATTTAAAGTTCCATCATTCACAATTTAAAATATAATACAATGAACATCTTTAAAAGATTCTTCGACAGCTCAAGTAAAAACGAGCATTTAAGTGCAGAAACATTTGCACCACAGGCAACATCAGTAGTAGAATCACTACCTGAAAACACGCCACCTATTGATTTATTTATTGACAGAGAACCATCTCAGGGTGACCAACAAGAAACGGTTTCTCAATCAAAGAGTAAGATTTCGGCCTTCTTGGAACGTGATTTTCATTCCATTGGAGTCAAGGATGGCTTTGAATATCACTCATTTGAGACTCTTGAAACCGGCAAAAAGAAAATTAGGGCAGAATTCCAATTGATTATTGACCAAATGATTCAGGAGATATTGGAAAGACGTTTACAACTTAAAATGATGATAGTTAATGTTGAGAAAATCGCAGATGAAACTCGAAGAAACTTAGAGTTCACAATTGATGAATTAAATAGTTCATTAGAATTTGAGCCGCAGTTTTCCGTGTGAATGGAAGTGCTAAAAACACTTTTATTAAGTAGCAAGCTTTAAAAACTATTTCGATTTTGTTACTATTAAAATAAAATAATATGGAACAAGTATTAACTGATGGACATGCGTGTAAAGCCAAAATTATTGAGTCAATATCACAAGCTAACTCCACTATTAAAGTGGCAATGGCTTACTTCACTGATCGTGATATCGCTGATGCATTAATTACAGCTAGCAAAAAAGACCGTGAAGTAACAGTGGTATTGTCAGATGATCAAATTAACAAAGATATTATAGATTATCTTAAAGGGAAGCTAACACTGATTATCTATAAAACTAATGGTGTTGGCATAATGCATTACAAGTTTTGTATTATAGACAAATCCCTTTTATTGCACGGTTCGTATAACTTCACATACAACGCAACTAAAAAAAACAAAGAATATTTAAATATTACAGACTCTTACAATTTAATATCGGAGTATTCAAACATTTTTGATTCACTAACAAAAAAGGCGACTGAGACAAATGTCAATTTAAATGACGAATCCATTTTTAAACTAACCCAAGATGACGATTACCTTAAACGATTTTATGAACAATTAGAAAATCATATTTCGTACATATTTGATGATTTTAATTATAATGAAATTGTAGAAGAAGGAAGAAAACTTGCGGAGGAAAATCTTGGAGCTAAACATATTTTTCTGGCTTATTTAGATACCTCATTAGCACGAGTTAATGCTAAACTGAATCAGGCAGACCATATTAAAACGCTTGTTAAAGTTAATATGACTGCTTCACTTGAAAGGGCTGTTGAATCAAATGATAAAGATTTGGAAATGAATTTAAAATTATTGAACAACCATTGCAATGTAAAGAAATCAAATTTTCAGGCTCAAATTGACACTTTAAAAAGTCGAGTTACGGAAAAACAGGAAGATTACAACAAAATAAATGCAGACGTTTTCAAAGTTAGGGCGACTATCACCGAACTAACTGACGAAATTGACAACTTAAATAGACAAATTGTTGTGAGACCTTTTTGGACATTCCCAACAGTGTTAAAGCTATTTCTAACAACGCTATTTTTCCTATATCTATCATTGTTTTTTAGTAGTGCAATATGGAAGATATTCTTTGAAGAAGCTGAAATCCTTAAGTTATTATCACGTGGTATTATACCCGAATCACCGCCACTATTTGATGCAAACGCATTGGTGAATATATTCAGTAAAAAGGGAGTTTTCTATGGTACTAGTGCAGCGTTATTTTTCCTTGTTCCTGTATTATTAACAAGCATTAAATTGTTGAGCAACAAAAATAAATATATCGAGATTGCTGTTGGTTGGGTAATAGGAATTTTTGCTATTGATGTTGTTGTAGCTATTCTTATAAGTCAACACACTTTTGAAATTAAAAGGTTACTTGTAGGTGGTTCTGAAAAATGGGAATTAGGGAGAGCATTTGCAACTGGTGAGTTTTGGTTGATTTTCATTTTTGGTGCATTACCATTATTTCTAACTAAAGTATTAATTGAAAACATTTGGTTAGCTTACAATAAATCAAATCCTGAATTGGTAGACCGTGAAAGAACGCTGTTAAGAAACTCAAAAAGAAGAATGCTTTTGGAGAAGCAACAAGAATTTGAAGTGTTAAGAGTTAAACTAGATACTCTGAATTCAGAAATTGATGAGATTAAAACAAACATAAGACAATATGAAGACAAGATTAATGAGATTAACTCATACGAATACAACAAAAAACTTGAACTGCAAGAACGGAACGAGAAAAGAAATAAAAACCTCAGAGAAGTCTATAATTCATTTATTTCAAGTGTAGAATCAGGAGACAGGCAATTCCTAAAAAATGTTGTTAGCGGAAGAATATCTGCTTTTAAAACAGGTTTCTATAACTGGATAAATTCAGAATATCACCCTATAAGAGCTGCAGAAAGAATAGAGAGATTAGAAATCGCATTAAGAAATTGGGAAAATGATAATTTTAATTAATTCAAAATATGAAAAACTTCATTAGAGCACTTAGCATAGTATTTTTAATTTATGGTTGCAAGGATAGTTGCGGCCCAAGATCGGAAACTATACGTCTCGATTATGATAACATTATGATATATACTGATTTATCAAGTAGAATGAATAGGAAGCCGAATGATACAATGGTAATTAACCAAATTTTAGACTTTTTTGTGTCGGATTGTGTCAAACCAGGAATTAAAGTCAATGACAGGTCATCAATTTATTTTTCAAGAGCAAATTATCAGCGTTCAATTTGTCCCACTGTTAAAATTGATATTGAACAATTCGAAAATCTTGAAGAAAAACAAAAATTTGTAAATAACAAAAGTGAAAAATATAATTTGAGAGACGCTATAATAGATTTTAAAAATATTGTTAGATGTAATTACAAAGAGAATGATAAGGGTGGTTTGGATTTACTATCTCTAATTTATCAAGAAGTAAATAATGGCATCCATGTTAAAAAGCCTAAATATTTAATAAGTGAAACCGACACAACAACCCTTTATTTTCATAACCATTTAATCATTTTTACTGACGGTTATTTAGAATATTCAACTAAAAAAGGTTCTAAAGATTTCTATTATGGAGAGCCTCAAATTCAAGAGGTTAGAAATTTCTGTATAAAAAACAAAGTGTCTCCTGAAGAAGCAATTAGAAACAATCGACATTTTAAGATTGAACCGCTTGTTTCAGAGTATAATAAACTAGTCAACTTGTATATTTTGGAAACCGATGATCGAGGATTTAATGTTCAATCAGGAACATTTAAATATCCACCAGAAATTAGTGACAATAATATTTTAAAAATTGCTTGGAAAGTTTGGGCAGAAGAAAGTGGGTTTAGACATTTTGAATGGAGACCAAAAACAACAGCGAAAAATTTACCAAGTGACTATGTCCAAAAACTTATAAAACGTTGACAGACAAAAGAAAAACAGCTGCTTCTGTAGCCGTTGCACAACCCCCCTGCAATAAAATAGCTTGGCCGGATAAAAATTTTCCGGGTTGGTAATGCATTTGCTTATCCCATACTTAGTGGAGTGTAGGATAGCCGAAAAAAGAAAAGCAACTTATTTTGCAGTTTTTTTTCGGGAGTTAATACTTTATACCTTGTATTAAGCAATACTCTCCATTTCAAACTGACAAATAAGTTTGTTTTATCCGAAGAGGCAATATTAGATTCAAGAATTAGTGAAATAGTCTTATCCGTTTGCAGCCCCACAGCTCTAACCCCTTCCGGCCGCTTTAGAATGCAAGCCACCCAATCTCAGATATAGATGAGGTGTTAACGTATAACAAGAGAGAATAATATATCTCCTTCTTTGAGGGGGCAAGGGCGAGGATATTTCAATTCAGACCGAAATCAAAAGCGCCCAGTTTACATAAAGTAAAAGCCCCAGTTCAAAAAACTAAAGCGTTTCTGCTATCAAACGCATTAAAACAAGATGAATATTGATGAACTCCTTGAGGATGCAGCTATTTTTTTATTCAAATCAACCGGGTAAACATCAAAATAAAAAACATAAGCTACACCTTATCGCGATATGCTGCGGTGACCATCTTAAATTTTTGAAAGACTCAATACAGCATTAGTGAAAATTTTCACTGCGATAGCTATAAGTATTACGCCGAAAAATTTGTTCAAGGCATGTAAGGTGTTTCGGCTCAGTTTTTTTTCTATCCAACCAATGCTCCGCAGCGTAACATAAATGATTACTAGATTGATAAGTATTCCAATCACAATACTTGCCACAGAATATACCGCGCGCAGTGAGATAACCGTGGTCAGCGTTCCAGCTCCGGCAATAAGCGGAAAGGCCAGTGGTACAATACTTCCGCTTTTCCCAACCTCCGGATCGGTCTTAAAAATGCTTCTTCCTATTATCATCTCAATTCCTAAAATGAAAATTACAATTGATCCAGCTATGGCAAACGATTGTACATCTACGCCCATGAGTTTCAGGAAAGCTTCACCTGCAAACAAAAAAACTATCATCAGCAAACCTGCAAACAGTGTTGCCGTTGCCGGATGAAAATGCAACTGTCTTCGCTTCAAGCCCAAAATGATAGGAATATTACCCACCATATCAATAACAGCAAACAGAGAGAAGGTGACCGATACAATGTCTCCAAAGGTTATTTTCATGCGGCTAAGCTAAAGGGCTTTATTTTTGATTTTATTGCCCGAGTGTTATCTATGCGTTTTATAACGTTTTTTGAGTAAATAAAAGCTAACTGCTACATCAAGTGAAATATTACCTGTAACGCTCACGAATTTGTTTTAGGGGCAATCTGTTCTTTAAGATATTCTTCTACGCTTTTATTTATGCCGGGTACTACCGGCAAGTTAAATTCCTGGCTATTGAAGAATATGCGTAGGTTATATCTGTAAGGCATTAAATACCACATGGCAGTAATGGCAATATTTTTCTTTGCTTCGTTGAGATGTGCTTTGTTTTTTTCGAGGGGCATTCGTACTATCTCATTGATATGAGGTTTTACTGCATCAAAAGTTGCCGCATCGGAAAAAATTTTCCACGTAGGTTTACCATTTACCAATATTTTATCAAAAGCCACTGAGTAGTTCATGAGATACACTCCGGGAAGCATCAGCTCTACAAGGTCGCCCTTTTTGTCGGTTTTAAAGTTTTTAGCTTCGAGGTCCATGCCATAAGTGGCGTGATACGGAACAGTGAGCATAATTTGTTCATCTTTATCATCAAACAGAAGCGCCAGCCCGGGATGCTCTTTTTTTGACACAGATAAAGTAATTAAGCTGTCTACTTCCGTCTTAGAGTAGCTGATAATTTTTTTAAAAAGCGGATAGTTTGCTAAAAGGCCGTTGCGCACTTTATTAGCTCCATAAAACATTCCTGCCAGAAAGGTTGCACCCAAAACGAGTACTATAAGTACTATGTAAAAAAGTTTCTTCACAATAAGGTTATTATTTGTCTGTACAAGTGTAGCCTTTGTCTTCTAATGTTATTCGTGCAAGCTTAGCTGTGTTTTCTCCTGCACTACCGGTCCAGCAAAACTTTTCTTCTTTGAGAGGTGTGCTTTGTTTTATTTCACATGTTCCACCGGTTAAAGTAATTCCCGACACTATTTGTTCTAAAGTTACTCCATTGGGCAACGAGCCTTCACAGATATTTTGAACAATTCCCTGAACGTTGCACTCTGCGCAGCGCTGTGATTGCAATGAACAAGTAATGCATTTCTTACAACTGCTGTTGGCAAGAAGAATAAAAACTGAAAAAAGCAATAAAATCTTCTTCATAAGTTTTTTACTATAAATCAAATATAGCTTTCTTTCAACAATGCTGAGTTGATTTCTCTGATGAGAGCAGGGCCTCTGTAAATAAATCCGGTGTAAAGCTGAATTAAACTTGCTCCGGCCTTGAATTTTTGTATTGCAAGAGAAGCATCACTTATGCCGCCCGAAGCGATTAAAGGCACATCTATGTTTGAATCTTTCATATGTCGGGACAATTCATGTAACACTTCGGTAGAGCGTTGAAAAAGAGGCCTGCCGCTGAGGCCTCCGTTTCCTATCTCTTTAATTGTTTCATCTGTGGCTGAAAGGCCTTCTCGCGAAATAGTGGTATTGGTTGCGATAATACCATCCAGTTTGGTTACACTGGCTACCTCCAGAATGTCAGGCACTTGCTCTTTTGCTATGTCGGGAGAAATTTTCAGTAAAAGTGGTTTAGCACGCTCTTTAGCTGTGTTTTTGTTTTGTAGCTCAGATAAAATCCTCAGCAAGCTATCTTTGTCTTGCAAAGCTCTTAGCCCGGGAGTGTTTGGCGAACTGACGTTTACAACAAAGTAGTCCGCAACATCATATAGAATTTCAAAACATCTCAAGTAGTCTTTGTGGGCTTGTTCATTAGAGGTGTCTTTGTTTTTTCCGATGTTTACTCCCACAGGGATGTTGGTCCTTCTTTTTGCCAGGCGCGCAGCTGCCAGGTGTGCACCAACGTTATTAAATCCCATGCGGTTAATGAGCGCTTCATCTTTTTCAAGCCGGAATAGTCGTGGTTTTTCATTGCCGGGCTGCGGAAGTGGTGTAATAGTTCCTACTTCAACAAAGCCAAAGCCAAGAGCTGCCATCTGGTCAACTACCTCTGCATTTTTATCTAATCCTGCAGCAAGTCCTACCGGATTTTTGAATTTTAATCCCCAAAATTCTCGTTCGAGCTCATGGGCAACGATGGGCTTCCCAAATAATAACTGAAGTAATTCGGTGCGTTCGTTCAGTTGTTTCAGCGCTTGAATAGTAATATGATGCGCTTTTTCGGGATCTATTCTGAATAAAATCTGTTTCAATAATCCGTACATGGCTACCGGTAGGTGTATGTTTTTTCTTTACACCATATTTTGGTTTCAAATGGCTGAAGCGAATATGTTACCACTTCATTGTAGAGATTAAATTTTTGCACCATCTGGTCGCTGATTTCTACTTCTTTGCCATAATAAATTCCTTTAAGCCTGCCATTAATATCTTTATACACCAGAATGTCATTGTCCATCTTCCATTCGGAAGGTATGTAGCGCTCTACCCATATACTTTTGCCATTGTAGTAGCAATAAAAATTTTGAGCATTATCGGCATATACAACCATGTTTTCTTTTACCTCCAACAGGGGAGGGGGGTAGTTTAAAAGCACATGTTCTTCTCCGTTTTCCCATACAGACAACTCGTTCAGGCGGGATATAAAAACGAACTTTCCCTCGCAGGGATACATTCTTTTTACGTTATTAATATTAGTTTCATAAACTTTACCGTAATAAAAAAACTTCCAGTTGCTCTGGTAATCCAAGTAACCAACAATGTTTCGGTCGGTGAAAAACATTTCCGGCTCGTATGTTTCGAGAATCTGCAGTTTGCCTTTGTAAAACACTTTGAAATTTCCGGAAATATCAGTGTAGGCTAAAATATTATCGCTTAATTTAACTTTATCGGCATTCATGTTCAGGTCGTCAATGCGTTTGATAATACCATTATAAAAAACATTGGCTTCGCGAAATGAATTTGTCCATACGATTAAGCTATCGCTGACCCACAAACGATCTTCACCCTCCCTGAATTGAAATTCTATTTGCTTGAATTCATTTTCCCACAGCACTTTTATACTATTGATGTTTCTGAAAACAAAAAGATTATCGGTTACAAAATATTGAGGAATGATAGGAGAAGCATTGTAAGCCTTACCCTGATAATATATCTTCAGGCGATCGTTTTGAGGAATATATGCGAGTACTTTTTTGCCAACAGAATAGGAGCGAAAAGGCTGAGGTTCGATTTTGTAAGTCTGGCCGTCATCGAACACATATTGTATATTATTAAAATCGCTGTATGGAGCAATATACTGTGCGCTAATTGATAAGAAGCCTGTATGTGCCCATGTTGCAATTGCTAAAATCTTAATTGAGAAAAATTTTGACATGCTCGTAAATTTTTTCTGCCCCTCCTGCCCGCTTTGTAAAATAATTCGATAATCTTTCTCGAGTAGATAAAAGAAATGACGATTCGTTTACTTTATGGATTAGAGATTGCAAATCTTTAGTTTTTTTTACCGAAAAAGCAACGCCAATCTGTTGTAATTCTAAACATTCGATGCTTTTGGCGTGTTTAGGCCCGAAAGCTATCGGAATTCCATATACAGCCGCTTCGAGCACATTGTGTACACCTGCCCCAAACCCCCCTCCAATATATCCAAACACACCATGGCGATATAATCGGGATAATTGACCAATTGAATCAATAATCAAAACATTGCAAGGTTGTTTTTCTGAAATGAGGCTGCTGAATAATGCCACCCGAAAACCTTTGGCGGTGTATATGCTAATGACCTTTTTTACATGAGTATCATCTACAAGGTGTGGTGCCACGATAATGAAAAATTCTTTATTTTCTTTAAACACTTCTGCAAGCAGGCGGTCGTCTGGCGGCCAGGTGCTTCCGGCAACCACACACTTCTTACCCTTGTTCATTTCAAGAAATGCGGATATTTGAGCATTGTGATAAGGCTCCGAAGATATTTTTAATACCCGATCTATCCGCGGGTCGCCGGCAATAATACTTTCTACTCCTATACTTTTCAGTAATTCGCGGGATGTTTCATCCTGAACGAATATCCCTGAATATTGACTTATCGTTTTGCGAATTATCACTCCATAAGGCTTGAAAGCAATATGTTCAGGATAGAATCTTGCTGCAAACAGCACACAAGGAATTTTTGCTTTATGGATAGAAACTATATAGTGATAAAAGAAATCGTATTTACTCCAAAGCACTACAAGCGGTTTTATTAATTGAACGACATTTATCGAATTCTTTGGGTTATCCATGGGGAGCAGAAAAACACAGTCAGCAATCTTTTTATCTCTCACAGTCTCATAACCTGAAGGTGAAAAAAAACTCAGGAATATGAAAATTTCAGGATGTTGTGCTGTAATCAATTCTATTAATGGCCTTGCCTGTTCAAACTCTCCCAGTGAGCTGCAGTGAATCCAAATCCTCTTTCTTGAAAAGGCTGCTTTATCTGCATTTTGCAACAAACCGATAGATTCCCTCCGGCCATTAATCCATTTCTTTGCTTTGGCATAGAAAGGATACAGCAATAAAGCCACTTTGTGATATATCGAGAGAAATAAGTTGTAAATTGCCAGATGTAGCCAAAACATTAAGCGATATTGAAATTAGTTGAAGCAAGAAGCTATCGCTTGAACTGTAAATTCAATTTCTTCTATGGTATTGTATTTTGAAAAAGAGAAACGCACGTATTTTCTTTTTTCATCAGCGCCAATAGCTTGTAAAACATGACTTCCTTTTTCAGTACCTGAAGAGCATGCGCTTCCTCCGCTGGCAGCAATTCCGGATAGGTCGAGATTCATCAGTAACATTTCATTTTTAGGATGTGGAGGAAATGAAACATTAAGAATTTTGACAAATGTATTTTCATCGTTTCCTATAAATGATACATCCGGAATTTTTTCGCTCAACAACTTCTTCATTTTTTGTTTTAACTTTTTCATATGC
Source organism: Chitinophagales bacterium (assembly GCA_033578915.1). GTDB lineage: Bacteria > Bacteroidota > Bacteroidia > Chitinophagales > LD1 > UBA7692. The sequence goes on from JAVQWQ010000049.1 coordinate 11,534, forward strand.
GACAGATTGGATTCTATGTTTTGGCTTGCATTCTCCAGCGCCTGGCCCAACCCGGCAATTGAAGCTACATTTTCTGTTCCTGCCCGCATGTTTCGCTCTTGTCCTCCTCCGGTAATTAATGGTTTCATTTGTACTTCTTGCCGGATGTATAAAAATCCTGCTCCTTTAGGGCCGTGAAATTTGTGTGCCGACCCACTCATGAAATGTATGGGCAACTTTTGTAAATCAAAATGATAATATCCAATGCTCTGAACAGTATCGGTGTGAAATAAAGTGTGATATTTCTTACATAACAAAGCAATCTCTTCGATATCGTTGATAGCACCCGTTTCATTATTTACATGCATGATACTTACTAAGGTTGGCAAAGGCTTCTGAATTATTTTCTCTAAATCACTCGTGTACGCCTTTCCCGTTTCATCTACCGGAAGGTAAATCAATTCTATGCCTTCTTCTGAAAGCGCATGGGCAGTTTTCAACACACAATCGTGTTCGGCCTGTGTTGTTATGATTCTTTTTACTCCGAGTGATGCTACTGCGCAGCGAAGCGCTGTGTTGTTGCTTTCGGTGCCTCCGCTGGTGAAGAAAACTTCTCCGGTTGATGCGTTAAGATATTTGGCAACTGTTTTTCTTGCTTTTTCAATAGCAGCCTTTGGTGCCCTTCCGAAAAAATGTATTGAGCTTGGGTTCCCAAAGTTTTCTTTCAGGTAAGGCAACATTGCCTCTAAGACATTATCATCTATGGGAGTAGTAGCTGCATTATCTAAGTAAATTCTTTGCATATCAATTACACAGGCGAATATAAACTGCTCTTATTAGAATATTATCCTGAAGGATTAGTAGTATATAAATCTTTTTCTGTACAAGTGGCGGTAGCAATGTGCTATAATACACGATAACTGATTTGTCAAGTCCTTGCGAAACTTTTTTTTAATGCATAGCGTATTATGTAACGGAAAGACTATTAAAAAACTCGAAAACGGCTATTGATGAAAGCTTTAAGACTGACAAATCAAATTACCTGCCGCGATAGTGAATACCTGGAGAAATATCTCTCGGAAATTAGCAAAGGAGATATGTTAACTGCAGAGCAGGAAGCGGCTTTAGCTAAACGTATCCGAAACGGTGATTTGGATGCACTCGAAGCGTTGGTGAAAGCCAACCTGCGCTTTGTTGTTAGTGTAGCAAAACAATATCAAAATCAAGGCTTACCGCTCAGCGACCTGATAAACGAGGGTAATCTTGGCCTTATCCGGGCAGCAAAAAAATTTGATGAGACTAAAGGATTTAAGTTCATTTCTTATGCCGTATGGTGGATTCGTCAAGCGATTATGCAGGCTATTATAGAACAGTCGCGCATAATACGTGTTCCCATAAATAAAGTTGGCGCTTTTACTAAAATAAGCAGGGCATTCCAGGTGTTTGAACAAGAATATCAGCGCGAGCCAAGTATAGATGAGTTGGCAGAACATAGTGGTATGAGCCGCGATGAAGTTGATGATTATTTGAAAAATAATATACCTACCTGCTCCACTGACATTCAATTGGAAGACGGGGACACCATTGCCGATTTGCTTCCTGCCAAAGAAGAGATGACTCCCGAACAAACCCTTATCCGGCAAAATGCAGAGGCACACCTCATGTCTATGTTAAAACTGCTGAGCGAGCGCGAAGCCGATATTATTCAAAGCTATTTTGGGCTCAACGGACAAGAGCCTATGACGCTCGAAGAAATAGGACAGAAATACGGGCTTACTCGTGAGCGTGTACGGCAAATAAAAGAGCGTTCCATGCAAAAGCTCAAAGAGTGTTCAAATTCAAGCCTGCTCGATTGTTTTTTGGGTTAAACTTACTTAGAAGATAGTGAGTCCACGCAGATACAAAATCCTGCGGGGATTCTTTTTTATCTCAATTGTTGCTATTATTGCACCCAATCAGGGGCATTAGCTCATTTGGCTAGAGCGCTACGCTGGCAGCGTAGAGGTGATCGGTTCGAATCCGATATGCTCCACATCTTCTGGTTAAAATTGGTCAGGCTACAGATTAATCCTCGTCATCGAAAACTTCTCCATATTTTGCGGAGTCGTCTTGATAATTATCAATGTTGAAATCTGTTCTTCTTTCAAATGTTTCTTGTTTGATTTTAATCATGTTGAGGCGGTCGAGCCTGAAAGACCTGTATTCATTTCTCAGGTGGCAAAAACCCACCAGATTGCGCCTGCGATCTTTGTAAACCAGCGCCATTGGTTCAATATCGCGCACGGTAATCCCTTTTTCACGGCTGTCGTACTCTATGGTAACCAGCCTGCAATTTTCAATTGCGTTGTGAATAGTACTTAAAAGGTTGGGAGAGTAATGCATTTGTCTGCTCTTCTGCGTGTTATTCGCTTTGGAATAAGAGGAATATCCACTCATAACATCTTCATTTTTTTGCGAAATTATTTTTTTAAATATTATTCTTAAAAATTTTCCGGTATTTTTTCAATACACCTTAGTTTCCGTTAAATATTTAGTAATCATTATTAATCGTGAAAGCTAAGCCTAAACGAGTTTTCTGAATATGAAATTTATATTGCTTTTTATAATATATAAAATTATGATTTTA
>JAVQWQ010000050.1:0-14122 GCA_033578915.1 Chitinophagales bacterium
TGTGTACTAGAAAAATCTATGCCTGAAATTTTCAATTCAGACAACATAGTCCATCCATCGCAAATGGTATGGAATAGACACAAAAAATGCTTTTTAAAACCGGAAAATTAAATTTTAAACCAGGTTACCACACCGCTTCCGGATCAGACGATGTTACTTCGGTCATTTCATCGAGCAGCGGTTGAAGATATTCGGAGTGAAAACCTTTTCGTCCTCCATAAACAATTTTATGCTCCTCAATTTCCGGTAATACAAGTCCGGCAGCCTGAACAATAGCGGAAATCCTTTCTAACCATCGCTCGCGCAGCACTTTTTCACCTTCAAAAATACCTGAAGCGATTAAATTATTTTCAAACTGGCTTTCTTCAAAAATTCCCAGCGCATAAGGCCACGAATAATTTAATGCGCTCTGAAGCCTTGCATTGGCTTCTTCACTGCCTCTTCCAAGTTGTTTAAGCAGCGTGTCGGCATGCATCACGTGATACTTAATTTCACTCTTGATCTTCGAAGCCAACTGTGCAAGCGGGCTGAAGGAGGAATGAGACAACATTTCATACCTTATAAGTTCTGCGCTATCAAAAAGAAAGTGTCGCACCAGGCTAAAATCGTATTCACCGATTGGTAGCTCAACGAACTGACAGCATTTGAAATCCCTTGCCGGGCGTTTGAAAGCAAGGGTATCAGGGTCGGGCTGGTCTAGATGTTCTTGTAAGATGCGATATAGCGCCAGCGAGTGTCCTATCTTATCCTGAGCCATGCTCGAAAATGCCAGATCCTCTTCCAGCATAGGCCCTATTCCTGTCCATTCACTGTTCCTGTGCCCGATAATTAGCGCGTCATCGGCCATTTTAAAAATTAAATCTTTCAATGCGTCTTTCATTGGGAAACATTTATTGTGAAACTTGCGATGTAATGCCTGCGCGTTTTTGATATTCCTCGATTTTTTCGCGCACTTTATAAAAAGCCGGATCCCGATGAATCTTCTCCGGAGTAGTCTCGAAAATATCCTCGTCCTCAGGCGAAAAAGTATAGACATCGCTGGATTTAACTACCCATAGATTAGTTGTTTTACCTCTGCGTGCGTATTGTTCTTTGGCATACACCAGAGCCAATTCAGGCGATGAAGCATGAACTATGCCTACGTGCACCGGCTGTTTACCTTTTTTCTCTTGATGAAAAACCTCCCATGTAATAAGGTGTGAGTTGGTAGGTTGCAACGGCTCATCAATTGGTAATTTTAACCTTCTGATACGTGGGTCGAGCGATTCCATGGTGTAAAATTTTAGATAATAAGTTGAAGCGTTCAAGCCAATGGAACTACATATCTTTCATCCTTCTTCATCAGCGCAGCTCTTACCCATCTGCCGGCTTCTTCAGCATATCTGCGCACTGCCAGCCGCTCGGCATTACATGGGCCGTGCCCATTAATTACGCGTTTGAATTCATCCCAGTCGGGGTCGCTGAATTCCCAAATGCCTTGCTCATTTTTGCGCAGATTCGGGTCGGGCAGCGTAAGGCCTAATTCCCATATTTTGGGAACATATTGATCAAGAAACTGATTCCGCATATCGTCATTAGAGGCCATCTTTACTTTCCAGCGCATGAGTTTTTCGGTATGTAGAGAGTCTTTATCGCTTGGGCCGAAGAAGTGCAACAACGGCCTGTACCAGCGATTCAGCGCATCTTGCAGCATTGCGCGTTGTTTGGCAGTTCCGGTGGCGAGATATACAAAATTGTCGTGCCCCTGTTTGAGGTGAAAGCTCTCCTCGTAGCATATACGCTCCAGCGCACGGCAATACGGCCCGTAAGACCCTTTTGAATTGATAACCTGATTGACTATAGCAGCGCCATCAACCAAAAATCCAATAACGGCAATATCTGCCCACGTCTTGGCCGGATAATTAAATACATTGCTGTATTTAGATTTTCCACTTAGCAAGTCGTCCAGCATCTGCTCGCGGGTCTTTCCGAGTGTTTCAGCCGCGCTGTAAAGCAGTTGGCCATGCCCTATTTCATCTTGCACCTTGGCGATAAGCGCAAGTTTGCGTTTAAAGTTGGGGGCACGAGTTATCCAGGTGCCTTCCGGCAATGCACCCACAATTTCACTATGTGCGTGCTGCTCAATCATACGAATAAGTTGCCTTCGGTACTCGGCAGGCATCCAGTCTCCGGGTTCAACTTTTTCTCCCTTGGCGATGCGCGCTTCAAATTCAGCCAGTTTTTCCGGGTCTTCTCTATGCTCGTTCAAATGGCGTGCATCTTCCGGAGCTACATAGGCGTTTCCGTACATAGGTTAAGTTTTAATGGTGAAACAATCGTCTTGATATTCCTTTAATAAATATTTCAGCAATTTGTTCTGCTAATTCATCCGGATTGATATTTCTTGAATGCATCATTAGCTCATGTGTAGCATTTAACGAAGACAGATAAGTAAAAGTGGCCACACGGGCATCAATTTTTCTGAACTCGTTACAATTTACACCTTCTTCAATAAGCGCTTTAAATTTTTGTTGATAGTTTTTACGAAGCCTTTTGAAACGGTTGAGCTCACTACCCTCTAGAAAAATCCATTCTTCGAAGAAAACAACAGAAGCTTCAAGATGATTGTAAATTACCCTTACATGTTCTTTCCCTGCAGAGATAAGTTTATCTGTGCATGTCGTTTTATTTTCAACAGCATTCTTAAAAGCCTGGAAAAACTCATCTGCCATACCAAAGCATATATCTCTGAGCAAAGCCTGTTTTGAGCTAAAATGATTATAAAGGCTCGGAGCCTCAACGCCTACTTCGCGTGCAAGGTCGCGCATGGATGTGGCAGCATATCCCTTTTCGCGAAATAATTTTCCGGCTGATCGTATAATCAATTCTCTCCGAGAGAGCATGATATAAAATATATATCAACAAAACTAACAAATGTTAGTTAATCTCACAAATTTATTTTTTGAATGGATTGGAATAGGCTGTATCGTTAACAAACTCAGGGTCATCCAGTGTTTTAAGAAATGCTATTAAATCCTTCTTTTCCTGCGGAGTAAGCCGAAGTCCGCCATCGTTAATTTTTTTCATTAGCGGTGAGATGGTAGGTGAAAACTTCAGGCTATCGCTGTAAAAGTCAATAACTTCTTCCAGCGTGCGAAAACGTCCGTCATGCATGTAAGGAGGAGTATAGGAAAGATTCCTCAAGGTAGGAACTTTAAATTTACCATAATCGTTCAACTGGCCTGTGGTTTTACCCAAACCAATATCTTTAAAATCCGAATGCGTTACAGCAGAATCGAGTGCATTGTTTTCAAAACCATTATTTGTAAATGTTAAATATGGTCCATCGGTATGGCAGTGAAAACAGTCTCCTTTTTCGGTACTAAAAATCTCAAGGCCTCGCTGCTCTTCGGGAGTGAGCAGGTATTGCCCTCTTCGCGACTTGTCAAACTTGGAATTAACTGAAATAACTGTGCGCATAAACATGGCAATAGCCCGAAAAATCTTTTCTTTCGTGATAGTGCCGGGACGGCCAAATGCTTTCTTAAAAAGGGGCAGGTATTCCGGCCTTTTTTCAATTCTTTTAATAGCGACATCAGCTACAAAGTGCTGTTCATCAATCAGCGCATCCTCAGTTGCGTCTTCGAGATTATTTTTTCTTCCATCCCAAAAGATTCGCTTCATCCAAATAACATTTTGTATAGATGAGGTATTCCGCTTAGTCTGTCCGCTCAAGTTGCTGCTAAACTGCTTGCCGGAATCGGCAAAGGCAAAGCGAGGCTGATGGCAAGATGCGCAACTGATAGAACTGTCGGCGCTGAGGATGGGATCCCAGAACAACATCCTGCCAAGCAGCACTCCTTCAACCGTAAAGGTGGAATCAGGAAATCTTCTATAAAGCGATGGAGGGCTAGGACGGGGGAGAATATATGGAGTACCTACGTATAGGCTGTCAGGGTCGTTTGGATATGGGTCCGGTTCTGCTGTTTTGTCCGGCTTACATGAATAAAAAAAGAGAGACACCGCCAGAAACCATATTCCGGCGAGCACCAATTTTTTACTAAAAAAAAGCTTTTTCTTATTCAATGCTGAAGGATTTTGAAAAATTATCCGCAAACATGATGGCGGTATCAAAGTTTTTTTGATTTGTTTTATCTGAATGCGTGTAGCTGCGTTCGTAATTTGATATATCTATCTCGTTCCCCACTTGCCTGAAAATCTTTTTCAAATCTATATTCATGGTAATGTTTTGTTTGTTCTCATTATTAAATTTTTTGTCTAATACTACTGTTCTGTAGAGTTCGTCAGTACCTATATGATAGATTAGAAGGTTTTGAAATTTTCCTGAGCCGTCCACATCACTTCTCCCATCAATACGAACAAAAATATATTTCAACCAACCCCAATACATTTGGTTGGCATAAAGGTGCCGTGGATCATTTTCCGGAGCATCATCAGGTAAAACATCGTTTTGTTGAGGCGTGAGTCCTATGCCGAACTTAATTTTTTTGAAATTTTCGGTAGCTACTGAAGGAAACTTCAATTCTAATGAAAGAGGCTTTTCAAAATCTATACATGCCACATCTTTCAGCAGCACTTCAGAATTATCTTCTTTTACTAACGTTAGGTTTGAAATAAAAAAGCGAAAAGATTCAAAGCGATATTTATACCCTTTTTCGTCTTCGTATATCTGGTTAAGGTTAAATTTTTCGTTGCCGAATTTCGCAAAAAAACGTATAGAAAAATCGTTACTGTCGTCCTTTTTGCAGTGTGGCAACGTCAGCAACAAAAGCAACAGGAAATAAAGTTGTTTTTTCATTTTCATGATATTTATATAAAATACTAATTTAATGAATCCGTGGTTCTCATTTTTTAATTTATAAAGATTTGTCAACCTCTTAGGCTATTTTATTTTCGCCCTTTCTTACATACACATGCGAAAAAAATGGCAGTTAAGCGTGTACTTATAACGGGAGCAGCCGGTTTCCTTGGTTCACATTTATGCGACCGTTTTGTTAATGAAGGTTTTCATGTTATTGGCATGGATAATTTGATAACCGGCGACCTCAGAAATATTGAGCATCTATTTAAATTGAAAAACTTTGAATTTTATCATCATGATGTATCTAAGTTTGTACATGTACCCGGTAGTTTAGATTATATTTTACATTTTGCCTCCCCTGCATCGCCTGTTGATTATCTGAAGATGCCCATCCAAACGTTGAAGGTGGGTTCGCTTGGCACACACAATCTTTTAGGGCTGGCAAAAGCAAAAAGAGCAAGAATTTTAGTTGCTTCCACATCAGAAGTATATGGCGATCCGCTTGTTCATCCGCAACACGAGGAGTATTGGGGCAACGTAAACCCGGTAGGCCCGCGAGGAGTGTATGATGAAGCAAAACGTTTTCAAGAAGCCATTACAATGGCATATCATAATTATCACGGCTTGGAAACGCGTATTGTGAGAATTTTTAATACCTACGGGCCACGTATGCGGCTAAATGATGGTAGGGTGCTCCCGGCTTTTATCGGGCAAGCGCTGCGCGGCGAAGACCTCACCATGTTTGGTGACGGCAGCCAAACACGTTCTTTTTGCTATGTAGATGATTTGGTGGAAGGTGTGTACCGCCTGCTATTTAGCGATTATCATCTCCCGGTAAATATTGGCAACCCTGATGAAATAACTATTCGTGAATTTGCGGAGGAAATTATTCGACTTACAGGCGCAAACAGTAAATTGATTTCATTGCCTTTGCCGGTGGACGATCCCAAACAACGCAGGCCCGATATAACCAAAGCAAGAGAGATACTCGGCTGGGAACCCAAAGTGAGCAGAGCAGAAGGTTTAAAAATAACTTACGAATACTTTAAAAGCCTTCCTAAGGAAATTTTATTTGATTCGCAGCATAAACCAAACGCCTCATGAGTGAACAAAGAGATTATTTTGCCCATGAAACAGCAGTCATTGATGATGGCTGCAAAATCGGTAAAGGTACCTGTACACCGCACTTCAGTCATTATGCCGAATTGCATTATAGGAGAGAATTGCAATATCGGGCAAAATGTCGTTGTCAGCCCTGAGGTTGTTCTTGGGAATAATGTTAAAGTCCAGAATAATGTTTCCATATATACCGGAGTAATCTGCGAAGATGATGTGTTTTTAGGGCCGTCAATGGTTTTTACCAATGTTGTTAACCCTAGAAGCGCGGTAGTGCGCAGAGGGCAGTATGCGAAAACATTAGTAAAAAAAGGCGCTTCCATTGGAGCTAATGCAACCATAGTTTGCGGGCATACCATAGGAGAATATGCATTTATAGGTGCCGGTGCTGTAGTAACAAAAGATGTTCCTCCTTATGCACTTGTGGTTGGTAATCCTGCAAAACAAATCGGATGGATGAGCGAATATGGTCATCGCCTTCATTTTGATGAAAATGGGATTGCAGTTTGTCCTGAAAGTGGAGAGAAATATCAACTTAAAGAAGGCCGTGTTCAGAAACTAAAATCGTAATTTTTAAAACACTTAAAATATCATGGTAGAACAACTACTCAGTAAAGAAAAAAAATTAGCAGTTATCGGTCTTGGATATGTTGGGCTTCCTATTGCCCTGGAATTTGCACGAAAAATTTCGGTCATTGGATTCGACATCAATGCAAAACGCATTGAGCTGATGAAAAAAGGTATTGATCCCAGCAATGAATTAGATAGTAGTGAATTTGAAGGGTGCGATATACATTTCACCGCAGACCCTGAAGACTTGCGCAAGGCAAGTTTTTACATCGTAGCTGTTCCTACACCGGTTGATATTCATAATGTCCCTGACCTTAAACCTGTGCTTTCGGCATCCGAAACAATAGGCAAAGTGATAAAGAAAGGCGACTACGTAGTATTTGAAAGCACAGTTTATCCGGGTTGTACAGAAGAGGATTGCCTTCCTGTGATAGAAAAATTTTCTGGACTTAAAGTGGGAGTTGATTTCAAACTAGGTTATTCTCCGGAGAGAATTAATCCCGGCGATAAAGAACATACCTTACCCAAGATAGTAAAAGTTGTCTCGGGATGTGACGCAGAAAGCCTTGATGTGATAGCCCGAACCTATGAGATAGTAGTAAAAGCAGGAGTGCACCGTGCCAGCAGCATTAAAGTAGCGGAAGCAGCTAAAATTATCGAGAACACGCAGCGCGACTTGAATATTGCGCTCATGAATGAGCTTTCCTGCATATTTGATCTCATGGGAATAAATACTTACGAAGTACTTGAAGCTGCCGGAACAAAGTGGAACTTTCTGAAATTTTATCCGGGGTTGGTTGGCGGGCATTGTATCGGAGTTGACCCATACTATCTGACTTACAAAGCAACCGAACTTGGCTATACTCCTCAAGTGATTCTTGCAGGAAGAAAAATAAACGATGGAATGGGCGCATACATTGCAAAAAAGTTGGTACAACTTCTCATCAAGAAAGACAAACAAATCGCGCATACACAGGTGCTGGTCATGGGGGCTACTTTCAAAGAAAACGTAAGCGATATACGAAATAGCAAAGTTGTAGATGTAATCAGAGAGCTTCATAACTATTCAGTTAATGTTGAGGTTACAGATCCTTATGCAGACCATGAAGAATTTTTGCATGAGTATGGGATACATTTGGTAAAAGAGGCCGGGAATAACTACGATGCTGTCGTGGTGGCAGTAAACCACGATCAATTTTGCGACCTTACAGAAGATGATTTCAAGCGTATCTTAAAACCAGATGGTATTGTTATTGATGTAAAAGGTATTCTTAGAAAAAGAATAAAATCATTTGAATACTGGAGCCTGTAACGCTTTAAAAAATGAAAAACATATTAATCACCGGTGGAGCCGGGTTTATTGGTTCGCATGTTGTTAGATTATTTGTCAACAAGTATTCAAACTATCGAATATTTAATCTCGACAAACTCACCTACGCAGGCAATCTTGAAAATCTGAAAGACGTTGAAAGCGCCCCTAATTACGTTTTTATAAAAGGAGATATTACAGACAAAGAGTTTATTTCTTGGCTTTTCAAGGAGTACGAATTTAGCGGTGTAATTCATCTGGCTGCAGAGAGCCATGTGGACAGAAGTATCTCCAGCCCTACAGACTTTGTACTTACTAATGTACTAGGCACAGTTAATCTACTCAATGCTGCTGTGAATGCATGGCAATGCAGCAAAGAAAATCCGTTTCCTGAAGACAAGTTGTTTTATCACATTTCTACTGACGAGGTTTACGGCTCGCTTGGCCCAACCGGATTATTTACTGAAAAAACTCCTTACGACCCTCAGTCTCCTTACTCTGCTTCAAAAGCAGCGAGCGACCACTTCGTTAGGGCATATTTCAACACATACAACTTGCCCACAGTAATCAGCAACTGTTCAAATAACTATGGTTCGCATCAGTTCCCTGAAAAACTTATTCCTCTTTTTATACATAATATTTGTAAAAATAAACCTTTGCCTGTTTATGGTGACGGAAAATATACGCGCGACTGGCTATATGTCGAAGACCATGCAGCAGCAATAGATCTTGTTTTTCATAAAGGAAAGAGAGGGGAGACCTACAACATTGGAGGTTTTAATGAATGGCAAAACATTGATCTGATAAAGCTACTCTGTAGGATAATGGATAAAAAGCTGGGACGTGCTCCGGGTGAAAGCGAAAAACTTATCACATTCGTTAAAGATCGCCCCGGCCACGACAGAAGATATGCCATTGACGCCACCAAAATTCATCGCGAGTTAGGTTGGAAGCCAAGTGTAACATTTGAAGAAGGTTTAGAAAAAACCATAGATTGGTATTTAGCTAATTCAACCTGGCTTGAGCATGTTACCAGCGGAGCTTATCAGAAGTATTACGAAGAACAATATCACAAACGGGGATAGCCGGGCGGATAAGTTACTTTTGAAAGATACAATCCGTGCGCAGGTGCTGAATAGAAGATACGAAATTGCTGTTTTGTAAATACAGTATCCTTAAATTGTTCTACAGAGATTTTCCCTTTGCCCACCATTAGCAAAGTTCCAACAATTCTGCGCACCATTCCTCTCAAAAATCTGTTTGCAGAAATTGTAAAACGCACTCCAAAGTCTTTACTGTCTAATGCATGTATTGCTTTATACTGAGTATCTTGTTCGTAGGGCTTAAGTACTTTTTCCGGAGAATCAATTACATCCCATTGGGCATGGCTAACGGCACAAATATTGGTTTTAAAGTCATCGCTGGAAAGGCACAGAGAGGTGAAATCATTTACCTCCAGTAATACTGCTGTGGCATCACAAACTTTTTCCCAGTCAATGGCATAATATCCCTGGTAGAGACTGAGGTTATGAATAAAAGGATTTTTATGAAAATGAATAAAATACTCATAAGTGCGTTGTAAGGCATTATACCTTGTATTAGCATTTTTCGAAGCAGGCATTATTTCGTGAATAGCTATATCATTGGGTAGAACACAATTTAAGCGAAAAAGAAAGTTTTCTTCTTTTAAAAGCGCATCGCTGTCAAAGTGCATGAAAAATTCTTTGGCATGTACTCCGGTATCAGTTCGTCCGCAGCCAAGCGATATGATTTCATGGCGCAGAAGGCGCTGCAGCGCTGCATTGATTTCCCCTTGAACAGTTTTTCGACCGGGTTGTATTTGCCAGCCACTGTATCGATGACCGTAAAAAGAAAGTCGCATTACCCAGCGTTGCTCTTTGGCAACTTCAGCGCTTTCTTGCTGCAGATTTTTTATCGTTTCTTCGCTCAATTTCTTTTTCTATAAGTTTAAGTTCACGACTCATTTGCCCATTTACGCTTGTGTTTTCCTGCGCTCTCCGAATAAGATAGGGAATAACGTCTTTTACAGGGCCATACGGCAGATATTTGTATGCGTTAAATCCATGTTTTGCAAGATTAAAGGTAATATTATCTCCCATGCCGTATAGTTGAGAAAAACAAACGAAGGGATGGTTAAATGGAATCATTTTCTCTTCCATTTTTTTTATAGTGTCGTAACAACTTTGCTCGCTTTGAGTGGCTACACAGATGGAGACTTGATTAAGGTTATCCAGGCAAATATCTACAGCGCTCTTAAAATCTGCATCTACAGATTTTTTATTTTGATGGATAGGAGAACGATAACCCAATTTTTTTGCCCGCTCATTTTCTTTTTCTATGTATGCACCTCTTACCAGCTTTGCCCCGAGAATATAATTATGCTGCGCAGCCTTTGCAATTTGTTGTTTAAGGTATTCTAACCTATCCCAGCGATAAAGTTGAAAAGTATTGAATACAATTGGTAATTCTTTGTTATACTGCTCCATCATCTCTTCGGTAAGCTTATCAAGAGTGTCTTGTATCCAGGATTCTTCGGCATCCACGTAAAGGCTTACCTTTTGTTTTTGAGCAGCTCTGCATAAAGTATGAAAACGTTCTTTTACTCTTTTAAGTTCGTCTTTTTCACTTCCCGACAGAGTGGCATTCTCTTGCATTTTTTCAAACAATCCAAAGCGGCCAAAGCCGGTGATTTTTATACATACCACATCTGCGTTTCGGTTTTTTCCTGCAAAGGCTATTGTTTTTAAATGGTTTGTTACAGTTTTATCAAAGTCTTCTTCGGTTTCTTTAAGTTCCACTCCATAATTAAGCATAGATTTTATTCTATACTTGGCAAGTTCATTGATGGTTTTTGAACATTCTTCAAGTGTTTCTCCTCCACAGAATTGGTCGAAAACCGTAATTCGAAAAAGGGGGGTTATAGGTAGCCTGAGCTTGAGTGCAAAATCAGCGAGTTTAGTTCCGGTATTGACCAAAGTTGGGTTGCCAATTAACTTAAAAAGCAAACGCGCCTCTTTCAAGGCTCTATCGTCTTTTGATGCGAAGGCTGTTTCAGTATCTTCAAATATTTTATGTAGATTATTTGGCATTGTGCTCGCAAAATTAGATTTTAAATTCATTCAACCCTATAACCATCGAATCATCAAAAAGTATGTAGAAATTTTATTTTTTTAAGTTCAGTGTAAAAAGTCTTAGACCACATGCGTAAAGCAGCCGTTATTACACTAAGTTTATTTTTCTTATTTGCTGCTTTATTTTTCGTATTACACTTATCATTTCCTCTACCTTCATTACCTGCGTATTCAAAAGTTATATACGACAGAAAAGGTGAGGTTGTGCACGCATTTCTTTCTCCGGACGATAAATGGAGACTTAGGGCCGAAAAGCATGAGCTTACAGATAAACTAAAAAAAGCGATTTTGTACAAGGAGGATAAATGGTTTTATTACCATCCTGGAGTAAATCCTTTTTCTATAATAAGGGCTGCCGTCAATAATCTTGTTCAACGCAGGCGTACCTCCGGCGCTTCTACCATAACGATGCAGGTGGCCAGGTTGTTGGAGCCTAAGCAACGCACTTATATAAACAAATTAGTCGAAATTTTCCGCGCATTGCAATTAGAGTGGGTGTATTCAAAAGATGAAATTCTAAATATGTATCTTAATCTTGCCCCTTATGGACGAAACATTGAAGGAATAAAGGCTGCCTCATTGATATATTTCAATAAAATGCCTAATCATCTCAGCGCTGCGGAGATTGCATTGCTATGTATTGTTCCAAACCGTCCTTCTTCGCTCCAGCCGGGCAGAGACAATGCGCTTTTGCTGGATGAACGAAATAAATGGATTAAAAAGTTTTTAAAACATCGAATATTTTCAAAAGCAGAAGCGGCAGACGCGCTGAATGAAAATCTCCCTACGAAATTTTATCCCTTGCCACGACTTGCGCCACATTTTGCCATAAGGCTTAAAGACTTTGGGCCTGAAAATCTTTATACAACCATTGATTTGGAGAAACAACGCAGATGCGAAGAAATTACTAAGCAATACATCCAATCTATATATCATAAAGGAATAAAGAATGCCGCTGTTTTGGTTATTGAAACTCTAAGTGGAGAAATTATTGCATACGTGGGTTCAGCAGATTTTTATAATGCCACGGATGCAGGGCAAGTGGATGGAATACGAGCGGTGAGGCAGCCGGGCAGCGCCCTCAAGCCGCTGTTATACGGACTCTGTTTTGATGCTGGATTATTTACCCCAAAGTCGGTACTTACCGATGTTCCTTGTCATTTCGATGGCTACGTCCCTGAGAACTACGACAACCTGTTCAGAGGATATGTAACATTAGAGTATGCATTAGAAAATTCCTTAAATGTTCCTGCGGTTAAAGCGTTGGATGTATTGGGTAAAGAGAAAATGATAGCTGCGCTGAAGCGCTGCGGGTTTTCAGCTATAGCAAGTCGAGAAAAAAAGCTTGGTTTATCACTTGTATTAGGTGGCTGCGGAGTAACGTTAGAGCAAATGACAAATTTATATCGGGTATTTGCCAACGATGGAAAATTCAGTTCATTAAAGTTTACCAAATTCTCTGCCCAAAATTTTTCTTATGATACTATTTTATCACCGTCTTCCTGTTTTATGCTTAGTGAGATATTATCTAAAACCACCCGTCCCGACTTGCCTGCAAATTGGGAAAGCAGCCATAAGCTGCCTCGCATAGCCTGGAAGACTGGGACAAGCTATGGCAGAAGAGATGCATGGAGTATTGGCTACAACAAAAATTATACCATTGGAGTATGGGTTGGCAATTTCAGCAACGAGGGCTCGCCGGATTTGAGTGGGGCTGCCACTGCCACGCCACTTCTTTTTCAATTGTTCAACACTATAGACTACAACTCTCCCAACGAGTGGTATGCCATGCCGAAAGAATGCGGTGTGAGGATGGCCTGCAGTCGCAGCGGCCTTGTTCCTTCGGCAATGTGTAAACACAGTGTAATAGATTATTTTATTCCTCTGGTTTCTTCAAATGCTACATGTAATCATATATCTGAATTAAAGGTGAACCCAAAGGAAGATATTTCATACTGTAACAACTGCCTTCCTCAGTCCGGATATAAATCAATATTCGTTGAAAATCATCCGCCTGAAATGCTCAGATGGTATCGTGAGAACAATATGCCAATCAAACCGACACCTCCGCATAATCCGCTCTGTGAGCGGATATTTAGGGATAATGCTCCGCGCATTATCTCTCCCAGAAACGGAAACGAATACCTGATAGAAAAGAATGAGCCTCAGCCTATTTCTTTTTTGGCAGAATGTGAAGATGGAGTGCAATTTATTTACTGGTGGGTTAATAACAGATTTGTAGCTAAGAGTAAGAGCGGAGAGCAGATATTTCAAAGCTTACCTGAGGGCTTTCACAAAATCTCATGCTCGGATGATAAAGGACGCAATACGGATATTTGGATAAAAATTACCGAAGTGAATTTGTGATTCGGAGCCTCCTGGGGGAATCGAACCCCCGACCTGCGGTTTACGAAACCGCCGCTCTGACCGGCTGAGCTAAAGAGGCAAACGTACTACTTACAATAATACGAATTGAAAAAAATTATTCAAAAAGCGCTTAGCAAATTTGCATCAAAAAATCGTTGTCGAATAACCTCAAATAAGATAATTCACATGCCTGTTCAAAGCTGCCTTTATTACGTAGCAGTAGTTTGTCCTTTCTCTATTGATGTTCAAATTTCTGCTTTTAAAAAATGGATGCAAGAACGTTATGGTTGTAAACATGCGCTGAAATCTCCGGCACATATTACCTTAATACCACCTTTTCGTTGTGAGCCTCAACTTGAAAATAACTTGAAAGCATTAATAAATGAGGTTAATGACGGGCTTATGTCTTTTGATGTAATCATATCCGGATTTGGATGTTTTGGAAAAAGAGTAATATATGCTGAAATAAAGGAAAATTCTCAGCTGAGCTTACTGCATCAATTATCAAACAAGATATTTTCTGAAATAATTTTTGATAATAATCGCTCATTTCGACCCCATATCACTATTGCTACCCGCGATATTCCCGAATCATCATTTGAAGAAGCTTTAAAACATTTCTTGGCTATAGATTTTCAAACCTCTTTTTGTGTAGAAAATGTTAGCCTTTTAAAACTCATTGCAGGTAAGTGGAATGTTATTCATCCCCTCTAAGGGGGAAGTTTCTGAATTTCAAATTATTTATATAATCAAAACAGTAACTCAATATGCTTGTAACTGAAGTAAAGCTTGGTAGTGTCGAATTTA